>JAQGKA010000273.1 GCA_028290355.1 Tardiphaga sp.
TGATCGATGCCGACCTCGTCGACATCGTCGCCACCGGCAACAGCGAATTGCAATGCGCCGTGGCCCGCCGCATCACGCTGCCGGCGTCGGTCTGCGCCGCCATTGCCGAAGTCGGCTCCGCGGCCGCAGCCCTCGAGCTGATCGAAAATCCCTTCGCCGAGCTGGCGCCATTCTCTTGGGACCGCATCGTCGAGCGTCACGGCCATCTTGCCGCGATCCGTGAATCGATGCTGGTGCTCGACGACCTGCCGGCGACCACACGCCTCGCGCTGGTGGCAAAACTTTCGGAAACGCTGACGCGCTTCGTGGTCGCGCGCAACTGGCTCTCCGCCGATCGCGCCGGCCGCGTCGCCGATGAGGCGATGGCGCGCTCCACGGTGAACATTGCGTCCCGCTCGCGGGGCGACGAGATGCGCGACCTCGTGAAACATCTGCGCGAGGCGAGGCAACTCACCGTCGGCCTGATCCTGCGCGCGCTGTTGTCGGGCAATCTCGAATTGTTCGACCAGGCGCTGGTGGAATTGTCCGGCCTGCCGCAGAGCCGCGTCGCCGCGATCGTCTATGACGGCGTCGGCGCCAGCCTGAATGCGTTACTCAGCCGCGCGGGTCTGCCGGAATCCACATTCCCGGCGTTCCGCGCTGCGCTCGAAGCGCGCACCGAAATCGGATTCATCGGGTCAGTCGGTGGCGCGGTGCGGCTGCGCCGCCGCATGGTCGAGCGCGTGCTGACGATCTGCGAGACCGATACTGCGATCTCCGAGCCGCTGCTGATCCTGCTGCGGCGCTTTGCGACCGAGTCGGCGCGCGAGGAAGCCCGCGTGTTCTGCGACGAACTGGCGATGCAGGACATGGCGCAGCGCGGCTACGAGCTGATCGCGGCGTAAACTTACAACTCTATCCACACACTCCCGGTCGTCATCCTGAGGCGCTCGCCGTATACGGCGAGCCTCGAAGGATGCGGCGACGAGCGCGTTGCGCATCCTTCGAGGCCGTCGCTGCGCGACGGCACCTCAGGATGACGGCGGAGTGGGTGGTGGTAGATGAGAAAATCTAATCCGCCGGCACGATGCTCGGCGCGGCGATCGCTTCGAGGTGATCGGGGCGGTCGCGGTTCACATGCATCAGATAGTCGTCGGCGATGCCGCGCAGCCGGCTAGAGAGTTCGCGGGCCACGCCGGCCTTGTCGATGGTGTTGTGCTCGCGCACGATCGCCTGGATGGCTTCGATATGATGCCTGATCAGGTCGGGCGGGACCCGGTCGAGATCGGGCGCGTGGTCGATGATCCGGCACAGGCTCTCGGCTGCCGCACCGGCCGTAGGAAAACCGAAGGTCGAGGCATCGCCCTTGATATCATGGGCGGCGCGAAACAACTCGCTGCGGGTTTGCTCGTTGAAGCCGTGCTTGACGATGGCGGCGTGGGCGTCGGCAAGGCGGTCGCACTCGCTGCGCATCCAGCTCTTGAATTCGCCGGACAGGCCGGCCAGCGCCTGCTCGGCGCGGGCGACGGGATCATCGAGATCGCGGTCGACGACGCGGCGGATCGCCCGGCGCAGCGTATTCGGCGGCGTGATGATGTGGTGGTCGGCGAAAGCCTCGACCTTCGGCGCCAGCGTCTTGTCCCGGGACATCTTGTATTTCTCCAAGGTGCTGCGCATCAGCTGGTGACGCGCGCTTTGTCCATCAGCGACGGCTGCTGCAGGATTTCGGCTTCGCCGCCGTTGCGGCGCTCGGGTCCGATATAGGCGACGGTGGTGTTGCGGCGGCGATCCGGTCCGAAATAGTTCTTCGTCTTGATGAAGGGGCGGGGATGCGCGACCACGCTCATGATGCGCAGATAGAGCCCCTTGGCGGAGATCGGCTTCGCCAGAAACTCGGTGACGCCGGCGTCGCGCGCCATGGTGATGCGACGCTTCTCGGAATGGCCGGTCAGCATGATGATCGGCGCGTAGGGATTGCCCTTGGAATCCGGCTGCCGGATCATCTGCGCCAGTTCGAGGCCGTCGAAGATCGGCATCGCCCAATCGGCGATGACGATGTCGGGCACGTAGTGGCTGTACATTTCCAGCGCCGTGGCGCCGTCTTCCGCTTCGTAGACTTCGCGGGCGCCGAACGAATGCAGCAGCGTGCGCAGAATCCGCCGCATGTGCGGATTGTCGTCGCAAACAAGAAAGCGCAGCTTGTTGAAATCGATGCGAAACATGATGCGGCTCGGCGGGAGCGAAGGCTGGGTTACCTGGCGTTAACTATATGGCGGGGGCCTTAACGAATGGTTGAGGCGACGCCGGGAGCGAGGATGGAAGCATGACGAGATTGCTGATCGTGGGCGCCACCGGGCTGGTCGGAGGCTTTGTGCTGGAGCAGGCGCTGGCCGACGCGCGGGTCAGTCGGGTGATCGCCTTGACCCGCCGCCCTATCGCGCCGCACGACAGGCTGGAGAACGTCGTCCTCGACTTCGCAGCGATGCCTGCCGATGCCGCCTGGTGGTCCGTTGACGGCGTTGTCAGTGCGCTCGGCACGACGCGCGCCACGACCAAGTCGCCGTCCGCCTACCGGACGATCGATCACGACTACCCGCTCGCCGTCGCCCGTCATGCCCATGCCCACGGCGCGACGCGCTTTGCGCTGGTCTCGTCGCTCGGAGCCAATCCGCGTTCGCGCTTCGCCTATACGCGCCTGAAGGGCGAACTGGAGTCCGAACTTGAGAAGGTTGGCTTCCCCTCGCTGACGATCGTGCGCCCGAGCATGCTCGACGGGCCTCGCACGCAGGCGCGCCCCAACGAGGGCACGGTCACCGCGATCTTCCGGCTGCTGGGTCCCGTCCTCCCGCGCCGCTGGCGCATCAGCCCGGCGAGCGTCGTCGCGGCCTGTCTCCTCGACGGAGCGATCGCAGCCCCGCCGGGTGTTCATCTCAAGCACAACGAAGACATGACCTAAGCGGCCGGGATCGCCGCGGGCCGCCGGCCCATCACGTGGAACGCGCGTTCCACGAAACGTGGAATGCGTAAAACTGGCGATGAAATGGTGGCGTACTCGCCCGCCGCCAGAATGCGGGCCAGCCCGCAGAAAAATTCCGGGTCTTGCGGCGAAATTGTGAGGGATCGTGGCGGCGCCCGCGGTATCGCGCCTAACGCATTGGCCGCGCTGGTGAAATCGTTAGGTTGTCGCCTTAAAGCCAAGCTGGCGAAATCGCCCACTTTTCGCCTCAATACCCGAACTGCTCGCTCAGAATCCGTTCCTCGAGGCTGTGGCCGGGGTCGAACATCATTCGCATCGAGATGGTCTTGTCGGACAGAATCTCGACGCGGCGGACG
>JAQGKA010000340.1 GCA_028290355.1 Tardiphaga sp.
CCGGCGATCTGTCGGATGCGCTGATGGCGCTGCTGCCGTGGGATCAGCGTGCACGACTTGAGCGCGAAGCGCCGACGCATTTCGAGGCGCCGACCGGCACCCAGCTTCCGATCGACTACGAAGCCGAGCAGGGCCCGACGATTGCCGTCAGGTTGCAGGAACTGTTCGGGCTCAACAGCCATCCCTCGGTTGCCAAGGGCGCGGTGCCGCTGGTGCTGGAATTGCTGTCGCCGGCGCATCGCCCGGTGCAGGTGACGCGCGACCTGCCGGGTTTCTGGCGCGGGAGCTATGCCGCCGTGCGTTCCGATCTGCGCGGCCGCTATCCGCGGCATCCCTGGCCGGAAGATCCCGCCAGCGCGATGCCGACGCGGCGGGTGAAGCCGCGCGGGACGTAAGCCACGATAAATCTGCGGCCATTAACCCGTTGCTCATCCTTTTCGCCAAAATAGCAGGGCCAGACGCCGCCCCGAACGGACGGTGGTGGGCGAGTGTGGTGAGATTGCCGGTCCAATGTGCGGCGATCAGTGGGGTTTGCGTATGCGTGGCATCATGTTTTTCGCGGCGATCCTGATCGGTCTGGGCACCGTGATGGCGCAGATCGCCGACAAGATGACCGCGACGACGCCGGCGATGGCGAAATCCACGTCGCTTGCTGTGGCCTCGCAGAACACCGCACAGGCCGGCATCCGCAGCCTCAGCATTCCTCGTGATCCGCGCGGCCATTTCCAGACCGAAGGCCGCATCGAGGGTCAGCGCATTGGATTCATGATCGATACCGGCGCCTCGGTGATCGCGCTGAACGAAAAATCCGCGGCGCAGTTCGGGCTGCGGCCGTCGCGCGCCGATTACAACGCCACGGTGACCACCGCCAACGGCACCATCAAGGCGGCGCGGACGCGGCTGGCGATGGTCGAGATCGGCGGGCTGATCGTGCGCGACGTCGACGCTATGGTGCTGCCCGACGAGGCGCTGTCGGAAAATCTGCTCGGCCTGTCGTTCCTGTCGAAGCTGAAGCGCTTCGAATACGCCAACGGCAAGATGGTGCTGGAGCAGTAAGTCGGTCCGCGCCTCCAAATCTGCCTTAATTCCCGTCCAAGAGTTGCGTTCCCGCCTATCCACCGGCGCACGCATTCGCTAAGGCTGCGGCGCTCCCTTTCCCGCGCGACGTTTTTGCGAGGCCATCTGCATGTTTCCTAAGCCGCAGCCCGTCCTGGTGCCCAACACCTACGCCTACGAATCCGAACCGATGGTGAAGGCCACCGGGTTTCGCGAATATGACGCGCGCTGGCTATTCGGCAAGGAAATCAACCTGATGGGAATTCAGGCGCTGGGCATGGGGCTTGGTGCGCTGATCGCGGAACTCGGCCAGAAGCAGGAAATCGTCACCGGCCACGATTTCCGCGGCTATTCGGCCTCGATCAAATACGCGCTGATGACCGGCCTGATGGCGGCGGGCTGCAAGGTCCACGACATCGGGCTTGCGGTGACGCCGATGGCCTATTTCGCGCAGTTCGAACTCGACGTGCCCTGCGTTGCGATGGTGACGGCGTCGCATAACGACAATGGCTGGACCGGCGTCAAGATGGGCGCCAACCGCCCGCTGACCTTCGGGCCCGACGAGATGACCCGGTTGAAGCAGATCGTTCTCAACGCCGAGTTCAAGAACAAGGCCGGCGGCTCCTATCAGTTCCACGAGAATTTTCCGGCCCGCTACATCGCGGACCTCACCGACCGGCCGAAACTGAAGCGCAAGCTGAAGGTGGTGGTGGCCTGTGGCAACGGCACCGCTGGCGCATTTGCGCCGCAGGTCATGGAGGCGATCGGTTGCGAGGTGATCCCGCTCGACACCGAGCTCGATCACACCTTCCCGAAGTACAATCCGAATCCGGAAGACATGGAGATGCTGCACGCGATCCGCGATGCGGTGCTCGAACACAAGGCCGATGTCGGGCTGGGCTTCGACGGCGACGGCGATCGCTGCGGCGTAGTCGACAACACCGGCGAGGAAATCTTCGCCGACAAGGTCGGCGTGATGCTGGCGCGCGATATGTCCGCCGTCATCAAGGATGCGACTTTCGTGGTCGACGTGAAATCCACCGGCCTGTTCGTCACCGATCCGGTGCTGCAGAAGCAGGGTGCGAAAACCACCTATTGGAAGACCGGCCACTCCTACATGAAGCGTCGCACCAACGAACTTGGCGCGCTGGCCGGCTTCGAAAAATCCGGGCATTTCTTCTTCAACGCGCCGGTGGGCCGCGGCTATGACGACGGCCTGATCTCGGCAATCGCGATCTGCGAGATGCTGGACCGCGCGCCCGGCAAGACCATGGCGGACCTCAAGGACGCACTGCCGAAGACCTGGTCGTCGCCGACCATGTCACCGCATTGCGCGGACGAGACCAAATACGGCGTCGTCGAGCAGGTGGTGAAGCACTTCGAGGCCGCGCAGAAGAACGGCGACAAGGTCGCCGGTCAGCCGATCCGCGATCTCGTCACCGTCAACGGCGTCCGCGTCACCTGCGAGGACGGCAGCTGGGGCCTGGTGAGGGCTTCATCCAACAAGCCGGAACTGGTGGTGGTGGTGGAAAGCCCGGTCTCGGAGCAGCGCATGCACGATATGTTCGAGGCGATGAATGTGGTGCTGCGAACGCATCCCGAAGTCGGCGCGTATAATCAGACGATCTAAATTGAACTGAAGTCTCGCATCCCGGGCGCGGCGTTTTCTGCACCCTCCCCTTTTGAGGGGAGGGTCGACTGCGCCCTCAGGCGCGGTCGGGGTGGGGTGACAGCGTGCGTCGTTCGGTACGCTGATTCACACCAGCTCTGTCACCCCACCCCACCCCACCGCGCATCACGCTTCGCGTGCTGCACGCCGACCCTCCCCCTCAAAAGGGGAGGGTAAGTAAGAGCTCTACGCCGCCGGCATCGCCGGCACCGGCAGCGCGGTGACCGACTTGATCTTCTCCATCGCAAACCGCGACGTCACGTTCTTCAGCGCCACCGCGCTGATCAGCTTCTTGTAGAACACGTCGTAGCTCTGCATGTCGGCGACGACGACGCGCAGCATGTAATCGACGTCGCCGGCCATGCGGTAGAATTCCATCACCTCGGGCATGGCGCTGACGGCGTCGGCGAATTTCTTCAGCCAGGAGTCGGAATGATCGCTGCTTTCCACCGAGACGAACACCGAAATGCCGAGGCCGATCTTGTTCTGGTCGACCAGCGCGACCCGGCGCAGGATGACGCCATCGGCCTCCAGCCGCTGGATCCGCTTCCAGCACGGGGTCGAGGAGAGCCCGACCCGGTCGCCGATCTCGGCAACGGAAAGCGAGGCATCTTCCTGCAATACCATCAGGATCTTGCGATCGATGGCATCAAGGCGGCGGTTGGGTTCGGTGGCCTGGGCGGCGAGATCGATCATGTGAAGAACTTTGTTCTAATTAATGGGTCTGGAAACCTCATATATAGAACATTCTTCTAAATCAAGCCTCAATCAGGTCCGGGCCGGAGCCGACGCCGTGGAATGGCTCAAAAGTTCTTCCACTTCAGGGCGTTGCGGGCAGGCGAAGGCACCGCCGTAACGGGTACATTTCAGCGCTGCGGCGGCGGAGGCGAAGCGAAGCGCGTGCGGAATATCCTGCCCCGCAGTGAGTTCCAGGGTGAATGCGCCATGGAAAATGTCGCCCGCGCCCAGCGTATCCACGGTGTGGACCGGAAACGCGGGGGTCTCGCGCAGGTTCTGCTGCTCGTCGAGCCAGATCGTACCCTTGGCGCCGCGGGTGGCGGCGAGAAACGACGAGGTGTGTTTCGCCATTTTCTTCAGCGCGGCGACGTCGTCGGTGATTCCGGCGGTAGCCTGCAGCGCTTCGTCGGAGAAGATCAGGTGCGAGGAGGCGGATAGCAGCCCCTCGCTTTGCGAGATCGCGCTGTCGACGTCGACCACGACAGGAAGGCCGCGCCGGCGCGCTTCGGCGCACAGGCTGGTGGCGAATGGGGCGCAGCGGCTCTCGATCAGGATCGCGTCGCAATCCTTCAAAAGCAGATCGGCGTCCGGCAGGCGCACCTTCCACAATTCGGGGTCGCGAAACGAGATGATGGTGCGTTCGCCGGAGGGATCCATCATTATCCCCGAAATAGGCGTCACCAGTCCGGGCATGTGCACCAGATGCGAGGTGTCGATGCCCTCCTTGGCGAGGTCGTCAAAAATGTACCGGCTCGAGGTTTCCGAGGCGTCGCCCATCGGGCCGGTGAGCGAAGCATGGCCACCAAGCCGGTTGATGCCGATCGCCGCATTAAGCGCATTGCCGCCGCAGATCTGGGCGAAACGGTCGGCGTGGAATTTCTGTCCACGGCCCGGCACCGCCTGCACGCCGAAGGTCAGATCGCGGACAGGCATGCCGATGCAAAGGATGCGCTTGGGCTTCGGACTCATGACAATTTCCCCGTTGTCGTCTCAGTCGGGCTGCAACCAGCGGCCGAGCAGATGATGCGCGATGGCGAACGGATGCGGTCCCGCGAGTCCGTCGGGATGCTCGCGCTTCAGCATCAGCATCGCCTCGTCACGGTCAAACCACCGGGCGTCTTCAAGTTCCATGTGATCCACCGTAATCGCGTCGGAGGTGGCACGGGCGCTGCAGCCGATCATCAGCGATGACGGGTAGGGCCAAGGCTGTGTCATGTAGTATTTCACGTCGGTGCAGTGGATACCGGCTTCCTCGAAAATCTCGCGGCGCACGGCGTCCTCGATGGTCTCGGCAGCCTCGACGAAGCCGGCGAGGCAGGAATACATCCCGGGCGGAAACTGCTTCTGCCGGCCCATCAGGCACTTGTCGCCGTTTTCCACCAGCATGATGACGACGGGATCGGTGCGCGGAAAATGCTCTGTCTTGCAGCTCGTGCAAACGCGCTTCCAGCCGCCCTCGGCCATTGCAGAGCGGGCGCCGCAATTGGCGCAGAAACCGTGGCGCTGGTGCCAAGAGACCAGCGATTTGGCCATCGCGATGGCGGAGAGTTGTTCCGGCGGCACCACGCCCTGCATCGCCATGCCGCGCAGTTCGGTCAAGGCGACGTCGTCGCGGGTCAGCAGTTTTTCCACCGCAGGCGCGCCGATGCCCATGCCGAACACCGCCGCGCCGTCGCGCAAGCCCAGGAAGATCGTGCCGGGATTGGCGCCGAATTTCAGCGCTTCATCGACGGTCAGCAGCGCGCGGGGGCCGCCCGCTTCCTGCTTCATCAGCAGCGAGTCGCGATACACCACGTAGGCGCGGGAATCGCTTTTGCTCTCGAGTGCGAACAGCTTCTCGTCGTTGAAGCGCAGATGCGCGGCGCGATCGAGCACGTTGGAAACGAAGGCCGGACGGCCGAGCGGAAACAGGGCGTTTGATGTCATTGTCTTAACCGAGCCAGATCTTGCGGCGGAGTTCAGTCATGAAGGCCTGTACCTCGCCGGCATCATGGGCGAGCGGCGGCATCACCCCCCAGACCGGGCGTGGCCAGGCGGCGTCGCTGCTGCGGCGCGCGATGACGTGGACGTGCAATTGCGGCACCACATTGCCCAGCGCGGCGATGTTCAGCTTGTCGCATTTGGTGATTTCCTTGAGCGCACGGCCGACGCGGTTGATCTCGGTCATCAACTGGCCCTGCTCGACCTCGTCGAGATCGATGATTTCAATGGCGTCGGCGCGGCGCGGAACCAGCATCAGCCACGGATAATGCGCGTCCTTGACCACCAGCACGCGGCTGAGCGGCAGGTCGCCGATGTCGATGGTGTCTTTTTGCAGCTGCGTGTGCAGCGACCAGGTGGGGGAGGCGGACATGGGGGCTCTCGAACAATGGCGGCAACGTTGCAGAGAGTGGTGCTGCAAACAACACCCGTCATGCCCGGCTTTGCGGCCGCTATCCACGTCTTTTTTCAAGCACCCCGGGGTGGCCGCGCCGCGCTTGCTTTCCGGCGGTTTTGGCCCCAAATAAGCACCGGGAGATTGGCGGTGGACGAGCCACTCGCCAATCGGGTCAGGTCCGGAAGGAAGCAGCCCTAACGAGATCCGGATCGGGTCGCTCGTCAGTCTCCTACTTGTTTTGTCGAG
>JAQGKA010000355.1 GCA_028290355.1 Tardiphaga sp.
GTTCATGCCGCCCTTCAGCACGTCGGGGATCGCATAGGGCAGACCGGAGGAGCCGAAGTAATTCTGGAATACGCCCTGGATGATCAGCGCCATGCCGAAGGTCAGCAGCAGCCCGTAGAGATGAACGAGGCCGGAGATCCATTTCAGCAAGGTACCTTCGAGGATCATGCCGAAGATCCCGACCGCCACCGGCGCGACGATCAGCGCCGGCCAGTAGCCGATGCCCATCACGTTGAGCAGGAAATAGGCGCAGAACGCGCCCATCATGTAGAGCGCGCCGTGCGCGAAATTGATGATGTTGAGCATGCCGAAGATCACGGCGAGGCCGAGACTGAGCAGCGCGTAGAACGAGCCGTTGATCAGCCCAACCAGCAATTGCGCGAACAGGGCCTGCAGATTGATCGACATGGTGTTTTCAACTCTTGGCGTCAGCGGTTCTTGGCTTCAGGCAGTTCCCGGCGTCAGCAGTTCTGGCATCAGGAAGTGCAGCCCGGCAGCACGAGGGCTGCCGGGCCACGGAGCTTACTTCTTCAGAAGCGCACAGGTGCTCTTGTCGAGCGGCGTGAAGGCCTGATCGCCGGGGACCGTGCCGACCAGCTTGTAGAAGTCCCACGCCGATTTCGATTCCGACGGCTTCTTCACTTCGAACAGATAGGCCGAGTGGATGGTGCGGCCATTGGGCTGGATCGCGCCCTTGCCGAACAACGGATCCTCGGTCGGCATTTCCTTCATCTTGGCGACGATCTTGGCGCCGTCATGCGGGTTGCTGCCGAGCGCATCGAGCGCCTTGAAGTAATGCATCAGGCCGGCATAGACGCCCGCCTGCACCATCGAGGGCGGCGCGTTGTTCTTCATGCGCGCCGCGAACTTCTTGGAGAAGGCGCGGGTGTCGTCATTGAGATCCCAGTAGAAGGTCTCGGTGAAGCTCAGGCCCTGCGCGGTCTCGAGGCCGATCGCCTTGACGTCGGTGATGAACAGCAGCAGCGCCGCGAGCTTCTGGCCGCCCTTGGTGATGCCGAATTCAGCCGCCTGCTTGATCGAGTTGGTGGTGTCGCCGCCGGCATTGGCGAGGCCTATGACCTTGGCCTTCGACGACTGCGCCTGCAGCAGGAACGAAGAGAAGTCCGCGGTGTTGAGCGGGTGCTTGACGCCGCCGACAACCTTGCCGCCCGAGGATTTGACAACTTCCGAGGTGTCGCGCTCAAGCGCCGCACCGAAGGCGTAGTCGGCGGTCAGGAAGAACCAGCTGTCGCCGCCGGCCTTCACCATCGCCTGCCCGGTCGAATGGGCGAGCATATAGGTGTCGTAGGTCCAGTGCACCGTGTTCGGCGAGCACTGCGCATTGGTCAGATCGGACGTCGCGGCACCCGAGTTGATATAGACGCCGTTCTTTTCCTTGACGATGTTGTTGACCGCGAGCGCCACGCCGGAATTCGGCACGTCGACAATGGTATCGACCTTATCGACATCGAACCACTGCCGCGCGATGTTGGAGCCGATGTCCGGCTTGTTCTGATGATCGCCGGAGATGATATCGATCTTCCAGCCCTTCGCCATCAGACCGGAATCTTCCGCCGCCATCTGCGCCGCCAGCGTCGAGCCGGGTCCACCGAGATCGGCATAGAGGCCGGACTGGTCGCTGAGCGCGCCGATCTTGACGGTCTTGTCCTGTGCGGACGCGATCGTCGCGGTTGCCAATGTCAGTGCGGTCCCGAGCAGCAATGCCGTAATTTTATTTTTCATGATTATTCCCTCCTCCAAATTTTTTGGCGTGGTTCAGACGCCGAGATATGTGTGGAGCTTGTCCATATTGTCGGGCAGTTCCGAATTGGCGAAGCCGTCGATAATCTTGCCGTGTTCGACGATGTAGTAGCGATCCGCCACGGTGGCGGCGAAACGGAAATTCTGTTCGACCAGCAGAATCGTGAAGCCTTCCGATTTTAGCCGCGCGATGGTGTGACCGATCTGCTGGATGATGACCGGCGCGAGGCCTTCGGTCGGCTCGTCCAGCATCAGGAAGCGCGCGCCGGTGCGCAGGATGCGGCCGATCGCCAGCATCTGCTGCTCGCCGCCGGACAGTTTGGTGCCCTGGCTGTTGAGCCGTTCCTTGAGATTGGGAAACAGTTCGAAAATCTGGTCGAGCGACAATCCGCCGGGACGGATGGTCGGCGGCAGCATCAGGTTTTCGCGCACGTCGAGGCTGGCGAAAATGCCGCGCTCTTCCGGGCAGAACGCAATGCCGAGTTTTGCGATCTTGTCCGACTGCGCGCGCGAGATGTCGTGGCCGTCGAAATTGATCGCCCCGCTGCGCTTGCCGATGATGCCCATCACCGATTTCAGCGTCGTGGTCTTGCCGGCGCCGTTCCGGCCCAGCAAGGTCACGACCTCGCCGGCCTTCACGTTGAAATCGATGCCGTGAAGGATGTGCGATTCGCCGTACCAGGCCTGCAGATTCTCCACCGTCAACACAGCGGCGCTGGCCGCCGCCGTCGCGGCATGTGCCGGTCCGGCCATTTTGAGTTCAGCCATGCCCGGCTCCCAGATAGGCTTCCTTGACGCGCTCGTCCTTGGTGAGGTCGGCATAGCTGCCTTCCGCGAGAACCTTGCCGCGCGTCAGTACGGTAATGATGTCGGAGAGATTGGAGACCACGCTGAGATTATGTTCGACCATCAAGATGGTGTATTTCGCCGAGATCCGCTTGATCAGGGCGGCGATCTTGTCGATGTCCTCGTGGCCCATGCCGGCCATCGGCTCGTCCAGCAGCATCATTTCCGGGTCGAGCGCCAGCGTGGTGGCAATCTCCAGCGCGCGCTTGCGGCCATAAGGCATTTCCACCGCCGGCGTGTTGGAAAACTCGCTTAAGCCGACGTCGTCGAGCAGTTCGCCGGCGCGCTGATTGTATTGATCGAGCACGCTCTTGGATCGCCAGAAATCGAACGAGGCGCCGTGCTGGCGCTGCAGTGCAACGCGGACGTTTTCCAGCGCGGTGAGATGCGGAAACACCGCGGATATCTGGAACGAGCGCACCAGGCCCAGCCGCGCCACATCGGCCGGCGCCATCGCGGTGATGTCCTGCCCCTTATAAAGAATCTGGCCGGCGGACGGCTTCAGAAATTTGGTCAACAGGTTGAAACACGTCGTCTTGCCGGCCCCGTTGGGGCCGATCAGAGCGTGGATGGTACCACGGCGTACCTTGAGATTGACGTCACGGACGGCGAAGAAGCCCGCGAATTCCTTGGTCAATCCGTGGGTTTCAAGAATGAACTCATCGGTCAAGCAAATTTCCCCCATCGGCCTTCCCCGGCGCGTGTCGACGCGGGTGGCCAATTTTTGCTACGGCCTGATTTCAGGGGACGTCTTGGAAGTCCGTCACCCGCCCGGCCGCATCTGGCCGGAATATGCCGTCAACGGACGGGTTAACGCAAGGTGCAATGCGGCACATTCCCCGGCCCGTCGGCCGCAGCGGCTTCGCCATTAGTCGAATGGCCCTGCCGCGCAAACAATGGCGGACCAACCCTGGACATCGGCGGGATGCGCCGGGAAAGCACCTATTAATTGTATTGCCGGGGATATTCGCCTCTTCACCAATTATTTTCCTTAGCTACTCATGTTATCAGCATTTAATACATTGATCGGATTGCAGCCGTGGATTTCCAGAGCGCCGACCCATCTGTGATCAAATCGATCCGGCAGCGCGATCTGCTGAACAGCTGGCTGCGTCTCTATGCCCGGCAACAGGCGCTGCCTGATATCGCGGACTACCAGCCCGAGCGCCTCACCGAGGAACTACCGGACCTCGTCTACTACATTGTGGAGCGAACGCAGCAACCGCCGCGTCTCGTCATCGACAGCAACGGCACCCGGATGTCGAGCGCCTACGGTACCACCGGCAAGGGCCGCTACCTCGATGAGTATGTAGGACCGGTGCTGGGGCCGATCGTGCTGCCGGCCTACCATGAATGCATCGACCGGGCGCTGCCGATTTATACCGTCTCAATGATCGACGATGTCAGCGGCCGCGCCGTCGCCTACGAGCGCGTGCTGATGCCGTTCTCCGGTGGCAATGGCGTCAGCCACATCATCGCGTCGCTGAAAACCATCAGCGAAGACGGTGGCTTTGAAATCAAGAATCTGATGCGCGGGCACCAGAGCCTGCCGACGCCAAAGATCCGCGTGGTGATCGACCACAACCTGTTCCACCGCACCCCCGGCCGCATCCCCGCCGGCGACGTGATCGAGTTTGATTGAACGCGGACCATCGCCGCAATTGCTCAAGCTTTTCGCGCCGTGTGCTGTCGAACCTCGGCGATGCCGCCAGACCACGGAGCGCTGATCGATCGGCTTCGATGGCTTCGGTCATCTCCGTCACCCCTGCGCCGTGGGACGGACGATCAGTTCGTTGACGTCGACATTCGCCGGTTGGCTGATCGCGAAGCTGATTGCTTCGGCGATGGCGGATGGCGGGATTGACGCCTGATCCAGCATGGCGCGAACACCCGCCCTGATTTGGGGATCGCTGACCCCATTGAACAATTCGGTGCGGGTGAGACCAGGGCTGACCACCGTCACACGCAGGTGCTTGCTCTCCTGCCGCAGCCCCTCGGAGAGGGCCTGCACCGCGTATTTGGTAGCGCAATAGACAGCAGCAGTGGGATCCACCCGGTGCGCGGAGGTCGAAGCGACATTGATGACATGCCCGGCGCCCTGCTCGCGCATGATCGGCAGCACCGCAGCGATGCCATACAGGACACCGCGCAGATTGACGTCGATCATCCGGTTCCACTCGTCGACCCGCAGGTCTTCTATCGGCGACAGCGGCATCACGCCGGCATTGTTCACCAGCACGTCGATCCGGCCGTAATGCGCATGAGCGGCGGCGGCGAAGGCCTTGACGCTGCCGAGGTCGGTCACATCGAGCTTCCGGTGCAGCACGTCGCCGCCGAGCCATTGAATTTCTTGTACGATGGCGGCGATCCGGTCGGTGCGACGCGCGCCAAGAACGACTTGATGGCCTTTCGCCGCGAGGTGAAGTGCAGTGGCCTCGCCGATGCCACTGCTGGCACCGGTGATCAGCACGACCTTGCCGGTGGGCGATCGGGGGTTCGTCATGGGATGCTCCGCTTTGGTCACATCGGGAGCCCGCTCCCGATGACGGAGGTATGTGACGAAGCGATCCCTGGGGGTTATCGCGATCCTGCAAGATTCATGCACGATCCTGCAAATTGCCTTTGGAAGCGCTGGCCCGCGGCGCAGGATCGGATATGATCCACACGTCATCATTGTTCATCTATGCAGGCTTCCGCTGACACGTCTCCTCACTCCGCATCAAGAGATCGCGTCGATCATTGCCCGTTTCGCCACCGGCGAAGGCGAGTACCTAACCGCCATCGACAGCCTGTTCTTCGCCAGGCGCTCGTCCGCGACACAGCCACATCACACCGCCCAATGGCCTTGCTTCGCCCTCATCGTCCAGGGCGCCAAGAGCCTGGAAGTCGGCTCGGACGTGTATCGCTACGGTGTTGGCGACTACCTCGTGGTGTCGCTGGATCTTCCCGTCGTATCCCGTGTGACGCAGGCAAGCCCCGAAGCGCCGTATCTCGGTCTGGGCGTGAAGATCGACGCGCAGCAGCTGAAAGACGTGATGGGCCGGTTGGTGACGCGACCGGCGGCCGCGCCGAACGAGATGCGTGGCGTCGCCGTCAACACGGCTCCGCCTGAGCTTGTCGACGCCGCCTTGCGATTGTTGCGGCTGCTGGATCGCCCCGAGGACATCCCGGCGATGGCGCCGCTGATCGAGCAGGAAATCCTCTATCGCCTGCTGACCGGCCCGTTCGGCCCGCGGCTGCTGCAGATCGCGATGACCGAAACCCCCGGCAACAAGGTCGCCCAGGCCATTGCCTGGCTTCGAGAGAATTTTGCACGGCCGCTGCGCATCGAAGAACTGGCCGAGCGCGTCGGGATGAGCGACTCCTCGCTGCATCATCACTTCAAGGCGGTCACCGCGATGACACCGATGCAATACCAAAAGCAGCTCCGCCTGCACGAAGCCCGCCGCCTGATGCTGATGGAGCGGATGGACGTCGGCACCGCGGGCTACAGCGTCGGCTACCAGAGCCCGTCGCAGTTCAGCCGGGAATACAGCCGGCTTTATGGTCTGTCGCCGCTGAAGGATGTCGGCGCCATGCGAGCGCCGACCGCGGCGGAATAGCTCGCATCCGCTGGCGGACTACGCCAGTTCCTTTTCGTAGGTTTCCGGCTTGAAGCCGACCAGCAGCTTGCCGCCGACATCGAGCACCGGCCGCTTGATCATGGAAGGCTGCGCCAGCATCAGCGCGATCGCCTTGCTTTCGTTGAGGTCCTGCTTGTCGGCGTCATCGAGCTTGCGAAAGGTCGTGCCGGCGCGATTCAGCAACGTCTCCCAGCCGACCTTCTTGGCCCAGCCCGCCAGCCGCGCGCGGTCGATGCCCTCGGCCTTGTAGTCATGAAAGCTGTAAGCCACCTTGTGGCTGTCGAGCCAGGTGCGCGCCTTCTTCATCGTATCGCAGTTCTTGATGCCGTAGATCGTGATCGCCATGATTGTCTGCGCTGCCGGACGTTGGTCGTCGATGCGACCGTGATTAGCAGATTGCGTCGCGGCGGCTGACCGCAAATCCGCTTCATCCACAGGCCGTGCCGACAATGCCCGCCGGGCATCATCGGCACGTAAGCGCAACCGTCAGACGGTGCGCTTGCGATTCATGAACATTAGCCACAGCGCAGACACCAGAAAGTAGAACGCACCGAAGCCGGCATAGGGCGCGACATCCATGATCGTCGGCACTGCAGCCCCGCCCGCCTGCTTCACGAACACAACACCCACGAGGGTCGACTGCGCCCCGCTCAGGATCATCGCCCATTGCGCGCCGAACTTGCGCCAGCGGCGGAGGCCGGTGAACAACTGGGCCAGACCCGCCAGCGCGGCCCAGACGCCGAACACCGCGAGCACGGCATTCATGCCCGACTGCAGGCCGACAATCACGGCAGCCGCCGCAACGAGGCTGACCGCGACATTCAGCGCCTGCGATGGATTGGCCAGGAGGCCGCCGCTGTCATTGGCATCGAACCAATTCGCCAGCGCATCCCATGCGGGATAGCCGACCAGCAGAATGGCGGCCGCAGCGGAGTTTGAGACCCCTACGGTCAGCGCTGCCGCCACCCAGGCGGCCGCAACGATGGCGCGGACGAGATAATATCGTGCGAGGCCGGTATTGGCCGAGGCCTCCAAGCTGACGCCTGCCTGCGGAACGGTCATGTCTCTCTCCCTCAAATGAAAACCGGGCACCCTCACCGGCATGGCGAAGTCTTCGGCCAATTACATATTGCGATAACTTATATCGCGATATCTTCATTGGATCAGGCAGCAAAACTTGTCCAGAATTATTTATCGCGCTATACGTTATTGTGATATCTATTGAGGAGAGAGGCTGTGGCACCTGACGACATCACGCTGGATCACCGGCTGTGCTTCGCGCTGTATGGGGCCAGTATGACGATCGGTCGCGCCTATAAGCCGCTGCTCGACGCGCTCGGGATCACCTATCCGCAATATCTGGTGCTCAGCACGTTGTGGGAACGCGGCGCGCAGAGTGTCGGCGGTATTGCGGAGCGGCTAGCGCT
>JAQGKA010000371.1 GCA_028290355.1 Tardiphaga sp.
TCAGGCCCATCGGCACCATGAAGGAAACCGACGCGATCTGAATCGCGATGGTGTGCGCAGCCAGCGCATCGGTCCCGAACTGCCCCATCAGAAATACCGCGGCGTTGAACACGGTGATCTCGAAAGCGAGCGCTGCACCGATCGGCAGGCCCAGCCGCCATAACTTCGCGAAGCGCGGCCAGTCTGCCCGCCACCAGTTTCCGAACAGATGGTAGCGGCGGAATTTGTCATTGAAGGCGACGACCAGCGCAAAAGCGACGAACAGGAAAAGATTGGACAGCGTCGTGGCGAGACCGGAGCCGCGCAGCCCGAGCGCCGGCAGGCCGAGGTGACCAAATACCAGCGCCCAGTTCGCGGCGATGTTGAACAGGATGGTGAGGCCGGTCACCACCAGCGCCCACATTGGGCGCTGCAGCGCCGCCACGAACGAGCGCAGCGCGATGAAACCGAGGGTCGGCAGAAAGCCCCACTGCAGCAGGTGCATGAAGGCCTGGGCATCGGCGGCGGCCTGCGGCTCCTGGCCGAACGACAGCAGAATCGGCTCGGTGTGCCACAGCACGATCCAGGCCGGCACGGAGATGATCACCGCCGACCACAATCCCTGCCGGAACGTCCTCCTGATGTCGCGCACCGCATGCAGCTTGCGCCCGATCGCTTCCGCCATCATCGGCGACGTCGCGGTGATCAGACCAATCGCAAAGATCAGGATGGCGAGATAGAGATTCACGCCGAGCGCTGCGGCCGCGAGCGCCGAGGCACTCAACCGGCCGAGCACGATCACATCGGTGGTGGTGAGCGCGATCTGCGCGACGTTGGTCAGCACCAGCGGCCAGCCGAGCGCCAGCGTCGCCCGCAATTCATCGCGCCACGGCGATAGCGACATCATCGCTTGCGGGTGGCCTCAAGTTCGTCAGCGGCGATCCAGAACACCTCGCCGTCGGAATCCTCGGTGTCGAGCCACAGCAACGGCAGCTCCGGAAACGCTTCCTCGACCTGCTCGCGGCCGCGGCCGATCTCGCACAGCAATCCGCCCTGCGGCGTCAGGTGCTGGCTCGCCTCTGCCAAAATCCTGCGGACGATATCCAGCCCGTCGTCGCCGCCGTCGAACGCCATTTTCGGTTCGGCACGACATTCGTCCGGCAGATCCGCCATGCCCTGCGCATCGACATAAGGCGGGTTGGTGATGATCAGGTCGTAGCGGGTGTCGCCGAGCGGCTTGAACAGGTCGCCCTTGTACAGTGTGATGCGCTCGTCGAGCCCGTAATCGGCGACATTGCGCGCGGCGACGGCGAGGGCATCCTTCGACAGGTCGACGGCATCGACCTGCGCGTTGGGGAACGACTGGCTGGCCAGAATCGCGATGCAACCGGAGCCGGTGCAGAGATCGAGCACGGATTCGATAGCGCCCGGGTCATCGATCAATGAACCGCCCGCTTCGGTATCCTCGCCGCTGAAATGCGAATCCAGCAACTCGCCGATGAAGGAGCGCGGCACAATCACGCGCTCGTCGACATAGAACGGCAACCCACGCATGTAGATCTTGTTGACCAGATAGGCTGCGGGTTTTCGCGTCGAAACGCGGCGATCGATGACGTCGAGGATTTTCCGGCCTTCCGCCGCCGTCACCCGCGCGATGGCAAAGCTCTCGAACTGGTCGGGGTGCAGATGCAGAATCTCGCAGACGATGAAGGCCGCCTCTGCCACTGGGTCGGTGGTGCCATGGGCAAATGCCAGCTTGGCTTCGATGAAGCGGCTCACAGCATAGCGTACGAAATCGAGCAACGTGACCAGTTCACCCGCCGCGACCTTCGGCGCTTTCACCGCGACCGGCTTGCGCTTCCCAGGCGCCCTGGCTTTCGCCACCATTTTCTTGGCCATCAATCTTTGTCCCAGCGCGCGGCGGCTTCGTCATCGTCGGTCTTCGCCGCGATCCAGCCGGTGCCGTCGGCGGTCTCTTCGCGCTTCCAGAACGGCGCGTGGGCCTTGAGATAATCCATCAGAAACTCCGCGGCCTGAAAGGCGGCCTGCCGATGCGCCGACGCCGTCAGCACCACCATGATGTTTTCGCCGGGCACGATGCGCCCGACGCGGTGAACGATCGTGACGCCGGTCAGCGGCCAGCGCGTCATCGCCTCCTCGGCGTGGCGCGCGATCTCCGCTTCGGCCATACCGGGATAATGCTCCAGCGTCAGCGCCGTGGTGGCGTCACCACCCTGCCCGCCCCGGCAGATGCCGCTGAAGGTGACGACCGCGCCAATGTCGGTGCGGCTGTTGGTCAGCGCAGCGATCTCCTGCGCGACGTCAAAGTCGGCGGTCTGGATCCGGATGGTCACGGCAGCGGTCATGCAATCATCGCAGCGTTGTCGAGAAATCAGCCGCCGGTCATCGGCGGGAAGAACGCGATCTCGCGGGCGCCGGCAATGGCCGTGTCCGGCCGCACATGGGTGTGGTCGATGGCGGCGCGGATCACCTTCGGCGCCTCGAAGGCATAGGCGTATTCATCGCCGCGCGTGGTCAGCCACCCGATCAGGTCGCCGACGGTTCGCACCGCGACCGGCGGCTCGATGGTTTCCTCGGCCTTGCCGATGCGCTCGCGCACCCAGGCGAAATACAGAACCTTCATGCATCCTCCTCGATGAGGTGATGAATGCCGGCGCGGAAATAGTCATAGCCTGTGTAGATGGTGAAGATCGCCGAGAGCCACAACAGCAACAGGCCAAGCTGGGTGGTGAACGGAATCACCTGGTCGCCGGCCTCGCCCGCCAGCAGGAACCCGATGGCGATCAGCTGTGCCGTGGTCTTCCATTTCGCCAGCCGCGTCACGGGCACGCTAACGCGCAGCGCGGCGAGATACTCGCGCAGCCCCGACACCAGGATTTCGCGGCACAGGATCACGATCGCGGCCCACAGCGTCCAGCCGTGGATGATGCCGTCCGCGGCCAGCATCAGCAGGCAGGACGCCACCAGCAGCTTGTCGGCGATCGGATCGAGCATCCGGCCGAACGCCGAATGCTGGTCCCAGATCCGCGCATAATACCCATCGAGGAAATCGGTGACCGCGGCGC
>JAQGKA010000412.1 GCA_028290355.1 Tardiphaga sp.
GTGCCGGCATCGGCGCCCGGGCCGCGGAACGGTGTCAGATTGGCGATGATGGCGTCGGCCTTGTTCATCATGGCCTCGTTGCCGCGGAAGATTCTTAGCGAGGCGTCATCAGCCGCAAGGTCGATGGCATTGTCGAGCGGATAGAGCCCGATCAGGCCGTGTCGTGCGCACAGTTCGACCTTGCGCCGTCCCACGGCCACCGCATCCGGCAGGAACACATCGGGACCTGCCAGATAGATATTCATCGGTGGACTACGTTGCTTGCCCGCTTACGCCAGCTTCACCGTTTCGGCCTTGAAATCCTTGCCGAGGGTTTCGAACACCTTGGTGACGATACCCTTGGCGTCGAGGCCGGCGCGGGCATACATCGCGGCCGGCGAATCGTGGTCCTGGAAGACGTCGGGCAGCACCAGCGAGCGCATCCGCAGCCCGCTGTCGAGCATGCCGTGCTCCGCCAGCATCTGCATGACGTGCGAGCCGAAGCCGCCGATCGAGCCTTCCTCGATGGTCAGCAGGATCTCGTGGTCGCGCGCCAGCTTCAGGATCATGTCCTCGTCGAGCGGCTTCATGAAGCGCGCATCGGCGATGGTGGTGGAGAGGCCGTGGGCGGCGAGTTCGTCGGCGGCCTTCTCGCATTCGGCGAGGCGGGTGCCGAACGACAGCAGCGCGATCTTGGTGCCCTCGCGGACGATGCGGCCCTTGCCGATTTCGAGGGGCACGCCGAATTCCGGCATCTCGACGCCGCGGCCTTCGCCGCGCGGATAGCGCAGCGCGCTCGGCCGGTCGTTGATGGCAACTTGCGTCGCGACCATGTGCACCAGCTCCGCCTCGTCCGACGCCGCCATGATGACGAAGCCGGGCAGGCAGCCCAGATAGGCGTTGTCGAACGAACCGGCGTGGGTGGCGCCGTCGGCGCCGACCAGACCGGCGCGGTCGATGGCGAAGCGCACCGGCAGGCCCTGGATCGCCACGTCGTGGACGATCTGGTCATAGCCGCGCTGCAGGAAGGTCGAATAGATCGCGCAGAACGGCTTGTATCCCTCGGTGGCCAGGCCGGCGGCGAAGGTCACCGCGTGCTGCTCGGCGATGCCGACGTCGAAGGTGCGATCCGGAAAGGCCTTGTTGAAGATGTCGACGCCGGTACCCGACGGCATCGCCGCGGTGATGGCGACGATTTTTTCGTCTTTCTCGGCTTCCTTGACGAGGGAAGCGCCGAACACGTTCTGGTACGAGGGGGCGTTGGGCTTGGATTTCGACTGCGCGCCGGTGGCCACGTCGAACTTGACCACGGCGTGGTACTTGTCGGCGGCAGCTTCGGCCGGGCCGTAGCCTTTGCCCTTCTGCGTGACGACGTGGACCAGGATCGGGCCGGTCTCCATGTCGCGCACGTTCTGCAGCACGGGCAGCAGATGGTCGAGGTTGTGACCGTCGATCGGGCCGACGTAATAGAATCCGAGTTCCTCGAACAGGGTACCGCCGCCGGCCATGAAGGCACGGGAGTATTCCTCGACCCGGCCGGCACGGTCCGCGATCAGTTTTGGCAGATGCTTGCCGAGCTGTTTGGCGGCTTCGCGCAGCGAGCGATAGGTTTTGCCCGAGTACAGTCGCGACAGATAGGCCGACATCGCGCCGACCGGCGGCGCAATCGACATGTCGTTGTCATTGAGAATGACGATCAGGCGGGAATTCATCGCGCCGGCGTTGTTCATGGCCTCATAGGCCATGCCGGCTGACATCGCACCGTCACCGATCACGGCGATAACGTTGTTCTTGCCGCCGGAAAGGTCACGGGCGACGGCCATGCCAAGGCCGGCGGAAATCGAGGTCGAGGAATGCGCGGCGCCAAACGGATCGTAGTCGCTCTCGGTACGCTTGGTGAATCCGGACAGGCCGCCCGCGGTGCGCAGGGTGCGGATCCGGTCGCGGCGGCCGGTCAGGATCTTGTGCGGATAGGCCTGATGGCCGACGTCCCAGATCAAACGGTCGCGCGGAGTATCAAACACGTAGTGCAAGGCGGTCGTCAGTTCGACGACGCCCAAGCCGGCGCCGAAATGGCCACCGGTCACCGACACTGCATCGATGGTCTCCTGACGCAATTCGTCGGCGACCTGTCGAACCTGCTCGACCTTCAGCTTGCGCAGGTCTTCCGGAGTCCGGATGGTATCGAGCAGCGGTGTCTTACTAAAATCGGTCACGGCACTATTCCAATTTTACATGTCCGGGACTGCGTTTGGCATCGGATCCGGCCGGCGTTTCCGCGCAGCCACAATCCGGACACTCGCAGCCTCCAGAACCGGGAAGCCTTATTCGAAGCCTTGTAATGGGCTTCGTTGTTTCACTGTGATATCTAGCATGCTTGGCAGCTCCCTCCTTCTGAACATTTTTGCCAGATGGTTGAAGCGCTTATCAACGTTAACGACCGGCATTTCAGCCCGCCCGTCAGCGCATAGTCTCAGTCCCTTTACACCAAAGCGGCGGCCAAAGCCAACCGCGCCGCCCAAGTCTTCGGCAGGTGTGTTTTAATTATTTTTCACGCATTAGTAGTATTAACCGAGGCGGCGGGCCACCGTTTCCCGCGATCCCGAATCGGCTGGCTGGGGACTTTCGGCACCCAAATCTAGCCTGTGCCATGCATTTTGGCGGGAACTGGCATCGCCGGTGACCAGCGCCAGTGCCGCAACCGGCTTGCTGAAGCGCTCTTTCAGCGGAACCGGCCCGCAGACGATCATGTAAAAATCGTAGGGGTGTGGCCGCTCGTTGGCCATGACGAACTGGAAATGCACCCGGAAGAACTTCCAGCGGAAGCGGTTGTAATGCTCCGGCCGGATGATCTCGCGGAACCGGACCGGGACGATGGTCGGATTGCGCTTGCTGGAACCTGCGTCGATGTCATGGCCGGTGACGGGATCGAACGGGAAGAAGTTCATCACGTCCTTGCGCGACTGACAGTCGATCCAGTCGATCGATGGCTCGACCGCCAGCAGCCGCAGGTGCTCGCGGAAGCCCACAGCGGCCTTGTGAAAGCCGACGATCGGAATGTTGCCGCCGAGTGTCAGCAGCACCACGCGGGGACCGTGGCGACCCAGCTCGGGGTCGAGTTTCAGGGCGCGGGCCACGATTTCTGAGCCGAGGAACGAGCCGGAGCTGTGGCCGACCAGCACGATTTCCTGGGCGTCGCTGGTTTGGGCGATTTCGACGAGATGTCGGGCAAAACGGTCGATCCGGGCGTCCCAGTCCGGCCGCTGGCCGTGGGAAAACTGCCAGGTGAAGATGGTGTCGGACATCAGATAGAGCAGGTAGCTGAGGTGTTCGGTGGTTTTCAATAGCGTGCCGAGCACCGCGACGAACACCGCCATGGCGCCGCCGACAGCGAGAAAACCGTGGATTCCCAGCGCCTGCAGCCCGATCCCGAAGGCCCAGGCAATCCCCGCCGACCAGATCGCCTCATTGAGCAGCAGGACATGCGGATAGCTGATGAAGGTGGCAAACCGCCAGTGCGCGGACCAGAACCGGCCCATGGTGCCGGAAAACACCAGCCGCCAATAAATCGCGATCGCGTAAGCCAGAGTGCGCCAGATCGGCCAGGCGAGGTCGCGCTGGATCAGGTCTTCCCAGCGCAGGAAATCGTAATCGGTGCGGGTCTGCCAGCCGGCGCTCGTGGTTTCGATGCGCCAGGACGCGGATTCGCCGTCGGGCGGGCCTTTCGGCCGGCTCACCGTGGTGGCGAGGTCGTACAAGCGGCCGAACTTGCGCAGTTCGGTGCGAAACATGCGGTAATACTGCGCGAGGCCCCGCGGATCGTATCCCTGCACGTAGATGACATGACGGTGCTGGACGCGCACGCTGGTTCCCCGGACTGACAGCGGACTATAGCAGGCCACGCCATGCGCCAAGCGCTAATTCGGCTGCTTCTTTCCCGTCCCCGCAAGGGAAGGGGTGCTCTATCTCACTGAACGTCCAGCGGCTCCGTCCCGGTCACCTGGCCATTGGAATCCGTGGTGATCTTGTCGACCCGGGCCTCGGCCTGGCGCAGCAGCTCGTCGCAGCGGCGCTTCAGGGCTTCGCCGCGCTCGTAGATGGCGACGGATTCTTCCAGCGGCACCTTGCCGTCCTCGAGCCGCTTCACGATCGTTTCGAGTTCTTCGATCGCACGTTCGAAGGTCAGCTTCTTGACGTCCGCATGGTTGGTTTCGGCCATATCGCGTTCCTGATCGCGCTGGAGGGAGCGCTGATTCAAAATGATGTTTGAGGGCGGAGTGTGGCGGGAATTATGCGCCCATCAGCGCGGTAACATGGGCCGCAACCGATTCTTTCAGGCCCTGCAGATCATAGCCACCCTCGAGCACCGAGACAATGCGGCCGCCGGCGCTCTTGTCGGCGAC
>JAQGKA010000434.1 GCA_028290355.1 Tardiphaga sp.
GCGCCTTCGGCGGCTTTCTCGTCGCGCAGCAGGCGCTGAAGCGGATGCTGCCGAACAAGCACGGCGCGATCCTGTTCACCGGCGCCTCCGCCAGCATCAAGGGCTTTGCGCAATCGGCGCCGTTCGCCATGGGCAAGTTTGCGCTGCGCGGCATGGCGCAATCGCTGGCGCGCGAATTCGCGCCGCAAGGAATCCACATCGCGCATTTTGTGATCGATGGCGGCATCCGCAGTTCGGTGCGCGCCGAGCCCGCCGACCGGCCGGACTCGATGCTCGATCCCGATGCCATCGCCGTGAATTACTGGAACGTGCTGCAGCAGCCGCGCAGCGCCTGGAGTTCGGAGCTGGAAGTCCGCCCGTGGGTGGAGAAGTTCTAGGGCTTCTTCTTCGGCACTGCCGACGTCTTGGCGAAATCGACGAAGGCCCGCAGCGCTGCCGGCAACTGCCGGCGGCTCGGGTAATACAGAAAGAAGCCGGGATAGGCCGGGCACCAGTCGGCCAGCACACGCGTGAGCTTGCGCTTGGCGATCAGCTCTTCGACCTGCGCCTCGAACACGTAAGCGAGACCGGCGCCGTCCAGCGCAGCGTCGACCATCAGGTCCTGATCGTTGAGGGTCAGCGGCCCCGCGACGTCGATATCGACCTCGATGCCGCCGCGCTCGAATTCCCAGCGATACATGGTGCCGCTGGAAAAACGGTAGCGGATGCACGGTAGTCCCTTCAGGTCGTGCGGCGTAATCGGCGGCTTGTGCTGCTTGAAATAGCCGGGTGAGCCGACCACCGCAAAACGATGCCGCGGGCCGATCGGTATAGCGATCATGTCGGCGGCGATGGTCTCGCCAAAGCGCACGCCGGCGTCGAATCCGGCCGAGACCATATCGACCAGCGCGTCATCGATCACGATCTCGACGCTGACATCCGGAAACGCCCGCAGAAATCGCGTCACCACCGGCAGCAGCACCAGCTGTGCCGATTGCCGGGCGGCGTTGAAGCGCAGCGTGCCGGCCGGCTTGCCGCGGAAATGGTTGAGGTCCTCCAGCGCATCATCGATGTCCTGGAACGCCGGGCTGATGCGCGCGAACAGAAGCTGACCGGCCTCGGTCAGCGCCACGCTGCGGGTGGTGCGGTTGACGAGGCGCAGGTCGAGCCGCTCCTCGATGCCGCGCAAGGCGTGACTCAGCGCCGACGCCGATACGCCGAGTTCGATCGCCGCGTTGCGAAAACTGCGGTGCCGGGCGATCGCCAGAAACGTCGCGAGGTCGGCGGGGCCGATGCGGCTCATTGATGAATTCTGCTCAGGAACACATGGAATAAATAGCGGATTATTTCAGTTCTGTCGAGGCGCTAGGTTTTGCCCATCAGCCCGGCGATGGCGCCGGGCCTCATCAGGAAAGGGCAACACCATGCGTGTCTGGTTCATCACAGGAGCATCCCGCGGCTTTGGCGCCTTGATCGCGGCGGAAGCCCTGGCCAACGGCGATGCGGTGGTCGCCACCGCGCGCGATCCCGCCATCGTCACCGCGCGGCTTGGCAACCACGAACGGCTGCTGGCGACGCGGCTCGACGTCACCAGCGAGGCCGAGGCGCATGAAGCCGCCGGCCTTGCGGTGAAGAAATTCGGGCGCATCGACGTGCTCGTGAACAATGCCGGCTACGGCCTGCTCGGCGCCATCGAGGAAGCCAGCGCGAAGGAGACCGAGCGGCTGTTCGGCACCAATGTGTTTGGCCTGCTCG
Organism: Tardiphaga sp.; assembly: GCA_028290355.1. GTDB lineage: Bacteria > Pseudomonadota > Alphaproteobacteria > Rhizobiales > Xanthobacteraceae > Tardiphaga. The sequence continues at coordinate 1,735 of JAQGKA010000434.1, forward strand.
GCGTCACCCGCGCGGTGCTGCCGCACATGCGCCGGCAACATAGCGGCCACATCATCAACCTGTCGTCGGTCGGCGGCTACACCGGCTATCCGGGCTGGGGTGTCTATGGCGCCACCAAATTTGCCGTGGAAGGCATCAGCGAAGCGCTGGCCGCGGAAGTCGCACCGCTCGGCATCCATGTCACGGTGGTAGAGCCCGGCTTCTTCCGCACCGACTTTCTCGACGATAGTTCGCTGGTGCGCACCGCACAGCAAATCGACGACTATCATGAGACCGTCGGCAAGACCCGCGCCCACGCCGCCGACGCCAATCACGGCCAGCGCGGCGATCCGCGCAAGCTCGCCAAGGCCTTCATGCGCCTTGCCGCCGCGCCGAATCCGCCGACCCGGCTGCCGCTCGGCAGCGACACAGTGCAGCGGATCGAGAGCAAGCATGCGCATGTGGAAAAAGAGCTGGAGGCGTGGCGCGAACTGGCGACGTCGACTGACTGGACTGAGGAGAAGGCGTGAGGCTGGATACTTATTTCAAGCTTGTCATTCCGGGACGCGCGTCTTTGCGCGGGTCCGGAATCCATACTCCCGGTGGGGGTTATGGATTCCGGGCCAGCTTATCAGCGCAAAGATTGCGCTGATAAGCTGGCCCGGAATGACGAGAGAAAAGTCAGTGCGCCGACAGCGGCTGTGACATCTGCGCCGCCAGCCGCCATGTCGCACACGGAATATCCTTCGGCGCGATGTCGATCTGCTTTTCGAACCGCACTTCCAGTCGCCGGGCGTCGGCGCCAGCGTGAAGCCGGCCTTGCGGGCCAGCGCCAGCATCGCGTCGTTGGAGCGCAGCGTATCGCCGAACAGATTATCGGCGCCGAGCGCCGCGGCGCGGCATTCCAGATTCGACAGCAGCGCGGCGCCGATGCCCTGGCCCTGCAGGTGATCATCGACGGACAGGCCGAGTTCGAAGCTCGCGGTATCTTCATCAAACGCGTAGCGGGCTTCGCCGACGATGGTCTCGATGCCGTCCCGCAGCATTGTTGCAACCACCGAAAAACTGCCGCCGTCACCGACATGGATGAATTTTTCCAGCTGACCCGCCGGCAATTCGCTGGCCGCGCCCATCAGCCGGTTGTAGCGCGAGCGTATCGACAGGCCGCGGAAATAGCCCTGCAGTGCGGCTGCGTCCGCAATCTCGACGAAGCGAACCGTTCCCACCTGGCCGCTGCGGGTCAGCAGAGCGTCGGAATACTGGCTGAGGTCATCGAGATCGAGGGCTTTCATGGCACGCGCTCCGTTGCGATCAGGCCCGCCAGAACGGCTTTTGAGCTTCATACACCACGTCACTCCAGCTCAGACCGGCGTCGTGGATGTCGCGCTCGCTCCAGTGCGTCAGTTCGCGGCGTTGCTGGACCCGTTCCCGCCAGGTGTGAAGCAATTCGGCAACCCCGGCCAAGACGCCAGGCGCATGATGATTTGTCATCGATTCATGGGTGCAAGTGGACATTTTACTCTCCTCAAGCTAAATTAATAAGGCAAATATCGTCTTGTTTAGCGCGTCCGACAAACGACATTGCGCACCGCATCACATGAGACAAACTCATGGATTGTGTGGAAGGGGAGAGAGAAATGAGCGCACGGCTGCCGTCCCTGAACGGGCTACGTGCCTTCGAGGCCGCCGCGCGCCATCTCAGCTTCACCAACGCCGCCGCCGAGCTGAACGTCACCCAGACCGCGATCAGCCATCAGATCCGCCGGCTCGAGGAAGAACTCGGCATCCGGCTGTTCATCCGCCAAAACCGTGCCCTGGCGCTGACGCCGCAGGCCCGCGACTATCTGCCGGGCGTCCGCGCCGCATTCAACGATCTCCGCCTCGCCACCGACCGGCTGCTGCGCAAGGACAATGACCATGTGCTCACGGTGAGCACACTGGCCTCGCTGGCGGCGAAGTGGCTGCTGCCGCGGCTGTCGGCGTTTCAGGAAGCCCATCCCGACATCGATGTCCGCATCACCACTTCGACCAGCATGGTCGATTTCAAGAACGGCGATGTCGATGCCGCGATCCGCTATGGCCGCGGCCGCTGGCCCGGCCTGCGCGCGGACTGGCTGACCGCCGACCAGCTGTTTCCGGTGTGCAGTCCGGCACTGCTGCAGGGCGACCGGCCGTTGCGGACGCCGGAGGATCTGGTTCATCACACCCTGCTGCACTCCAGCGGAGGCTATGACGACGACTGGCGGCTATGGCTCACCGCTGCCGGGCTGCCGACGGATATCTCGAAGCAGCCTGGCTTAAGTTTCGACATGATCTTCATGACGCTGCAGGCGGCGATCGACGGCCTCGGCGTCGCGGTCGGCCGCACCACCTATGTGGAAGGCGACCTCGCCAAGGGCCGGTTGGTGGTGCCGTTCAAGATCAGCCTGCCGGCCGATGCCGGTTTCTATCTGGTGTCGCCGGAAGCCGCCGCCAACACGCCAAAGCTGAAGGCGTTCCGCGAATGGCTGCTCGCCTCGGTGCAGGCCAAGGGCTGACAAGCCCCACGAACAGACGCCCCCTTATTCGAGTTTTCCAGTTGGTCCCGCCGCTCTGGCGTGGCAGATTGCCGCGGAGACATGACAAACTGTCGCAGCTGGCGCGCGCCTTCGCTGCCGGCCGCAGTGCAACAGGGAGAAACCAAGGATGTCGCCAACCACCATGTCGCAACCGCCGGAGATCAAATCGCGCCTCGGTGCCATCCTGCGCTCGACCAGCGGCAATTTCCTCGAGCAGTTCGACTTCTTCCTGTTCGGCTTCTACGCCACCGCGATCTCCAAGGCGTTCTTCCCGCCCGGCAGAGACCACCGCGCTGCTGCTGACCTTCACCACCTTCTGGCTCGGCGCCCTGATGCGTCCGGTCGGCGCGATCTTCCTCGGCGCCTATATCGACCGCATCGGCCGCCGCAAGGGCCTGATCGTGACGCTGGCGATCATGGCGATGGGCACGGTGTTCATCGCGGTCTGCCCGACCTATGCCTCGATCGGCATCGCCGCCCCCATCATCGTGCTGATCGGCCGGCTGCTGCAGGGTTTTTCCGCCGGTGTCGAGCTCGGCGGCGTGTCGGTCTACCTGTTCGAGATTTCCACGCCCGGCAACAAGGGCTTCTACACCTCGTTCCAGTCGGCCAGCCAGCAGGTGGCGATCTTTGCCGCTGCGATCATCGGATTCGTGCTGAGCGAGATGATGCCCGCTGACACCATCACCGCCTGGGGCTGGCGGATTCCGTTCTTCATCGGCTGCATCATTGTGCCTTTCATCTTCGTGCTGCGCCGTACGCTGGAGGAAACCCCGGCCTTCCTGGCCATGAAGAAGCACCCGACCCCGTCGGAAGTGTTTTCCTCGGCAGCGTTGAACTGGCGCATCATTTTCTGGGGCATGATGATGGTGGCGATGACCACCGTGACCTTCTACTTCGTCACCGTGTACACGCCGACCTTCGGCAAGAACGTGCTGAAGCTGAGCAACAGCGACAGCCTGATCGTCACCGTGTTCGTGGCGATCAGCAATTTCATCTGGCTGCCGATCGGCGGCGCGCTATCCGACCGCATCGGGAGGAAGCCGGTGCTGCTGACCATCGCAGCATTGTCGCTGGTCACCGCCTATCCGGCCCTGCTGTGGCTGGTTGATGCGCCCTCCTTCAGCAAGATGCTGACGGTGGAGCTATTGTTCTCGTTTTATTTCGGCATCTACAACGGCGCGATGGTCGCGGCATTGACCGAGATCGTGCCGGCGCATGTGCGCACCACCTGCTTCTCGTTGGCCTATGCGCTGGCGGCGGCGTTGTTCGGCACCTTCACACCGCTGGCCGCGACCTGGCTGATCGACAAGACCGGCGACAAGGCCTCGCCCGGCTTCTGGCTGATGTTCGCCGCCGCCGCCGGCTTCATCGCCACGCTGACGATCTATCGCGGCGGCAAGGCGATGGAGACAAGGCAGGCCGTGCCGGCATAGGGCTCGACATGCGGGGGGCGACGCGTCGTCGATCCCCGCATCACAGCCATGCGCTTCACGCCTTCGGCAACAGACGAATTCCGGAAACATGCTACAAGGCCAGCCTGTCTCGCACGGAGTTCGTCATGCATCGGAATACATGGGCCGCGGTCGCAACATTGATCGCGTTGGCCTCTCCCGCCCTCGCCCAACAACCGCCCGCACCGCCGCCGGACTTTTCCAAGGTCGAGATCAAGACCACCGACCTCGGCGACGGCATGTACATGCTGGAGGGCCAAGGCGGCAACATGACCCTGGCGACGGCCAAGAACGGCGTCATGCTGGTGGACGGCGAATTCGCGCCGCTGCATGACAAGATCAAGGCCGCGATCGCGGCGGTGTCGCAGCAACCGGTCAAATATCTCATCAACACGCATTTTCACGGCGACCACACCGGCGGCAACGAACCCTTCGCCAAGGATGGCGCCACTGTGGTCGCCAACATCAAGGTCAAGACCAAGCTTGCCAACGGCACCACGAATTTCCTGACTGGCGCTCAGGTGCCGCCGGCACCCAAGGGCGCGCTGCCATCGACGACCTACACCCATCAGCTCAAGCTCAGCCTCAGGGGCCGTATCGCGGAGCTCCGCCATATCGAACACGCGCACACCGACGGCGACACCTATGTCTGGTTCAAGAGCGCCAACGTGCTCGCAACCGGCGATACTTTCACGAACCGCCGCTACCCCAATATCGACGTCGCCAATGGCGGCAACATCAAGGGCATGATCGCCGCCACCGACGCCTATCTCAAGCTGGTCAACGACAAGACCCGCATCGTGCCCGGCCACGGCCCGCTCGCCGACAAGGCTG
>JAQGKA010000441.1 GCA_028290355.1 Tardiphaga sp.
CTTCGACGGGATCGAGGCGCGCGGCACGCCAGGACGGATACAGGGTGGCCAGGAACGACAGCGTCAGCGCCATGATGACCACCGCGCTGGTCTCGCCGACGTCGACTTCCGCCGGCAGCTTGGAGAGGAAATACAATTCCGGTGAAAACAGCTCGGTGGATGTCATCCACGAGATGAACTGCCGGATCGATTCGATATTTAGGCAGACCACCAGGCCGACGACGAAGCCGGTCAGCGTGCCGACCACGCCGATCGCCGCCCCGGTGATCAGGAAGATCCGCATGATCGAACCCTGCGAGGCGCCCATGGTGCGCAGGATGGCGATGTCGCTGCCCTTGTCCTTCACCAGCATGATCAGGCCGGAGACGATGTTCAGCGCCGCCACCAGCACGATCAAGGTCAGGATCAGGAACATGACGTTGCGCTCGACCTGCAGCGCGTTGAAGAACGTCGCGTTGCGCTGCCGCCAGTCGACCAGGAACACAGGCCGCCCCGCCGCCTCGGTGACTGTCTTGCGGTACTCGTCGATCTTATCGGGATTGTTGGTATAGACCTCGATCGAGGTAACGTCGGAGGCTCTGTTGAAATAGGCCTGCGCCTCCGTCAGCGGCATGAAGACGAAGGTGCCGTCATATTCCGACATGCCGATCTCGAACACGGCGGCGATTCGGTACGGCTTGATCCGCGGCGTGGTGCCCATCGGCGTCACCGCGCCACGCGGCGCCACCAGCGTGATGTTGTCGCCGGCATGCACCGACAATTGATCGGCAAGCCGGCGGCCGATCGCGACGCCCTGGCCCTCGTCGAAATTCTCCAGCGTGCCCTGCTTGATGTTCTTGGCGATCGAGGTGAGATTGTTGAGGTCGGCGGAGCGGATGCCGCGCACGAACACGCCGGAGGCATTGAACGGCGACGACGCCAGCGCCTGGCCGTCGACCACGGGGGCCGCGAGCCGGATGCCGCTGACGCCGTTGATGCGGTCGGCGACGTCCTTCCAGTCGGTCAGCGGGCTTTCCAGCGGCTGCACCAGCAAGTGGCCGTTGAGGCCGAGGATCTTGTCGAGCAGCTCTTTCCGGAAGCCGTTCATGACCGCCATCACGATGATCAGCGTAGCGACGCCGAGCATGATGCCGAGAAACGAAAAGCCGGCGATGACGGAGATGAAGCCTTCCTTGCGGCGCGCGCGCAAGTAACGACCGGACAGCAGCCATTCGAAGGCGGCGAAAGGTGGGGTTCGAACTGGCTCGCTCATGGCATCATCCATCGTTCGAATTCCACACGAATCGGGCGAATTCTAGCCGCATCATTGCATCACCGCGACCGCACGGTGGATAAGTCGTCAGGACGACAGCTTCGCAACAGCGTCTGCCGCGCTGATACTTTCACGCGAACCGTCGCTGCGACGCTTCAATTCGATCTTGCCTTCGGCCAGTCCCTTGGGGCCGACCAGGATTTGCCAGGGCACGCCAATCAGGTCGGCGGTGGCGAACTTGGCGCCGGCGCGCTGGTCGGTGTCGTCATACAACACATCGACGCCCTTGGCGCCGAGCTCCTGGTAGAGCGCCTCGCAAGCGGCGTCGGTGCCGGCATCCCCCTGCTTCAGATTGAGGATCGAGACGCGGAACGGCGCCACCTCCTCCGGCCATTTGATGCCGTTCTCGTCGTGGCAGGCCTCGATGATCGCGCCCACCAGGCGCGACACGCCAACGCCATAGGAGCCGCCATGTACCGGCTGCTCGGTGCCATCGGTACCGGTGACCAGCGCCTTCATCGAATCCGAATATTTGGTGCCGAAGTAGAAAATCTGACCGACCTCGATGCCGCGGGTGTGCACCCGCTTTTCGGCCGGCACTTCGCGGTCATAACGTTCTGCGTCATGAACGTCCTCGGTGGCGGCGTAGACCGTGGTCCACTGCTCGATGATCCCCGAGAGATCGCTGTCGTAGTCGATGTCGTCACCCGGTACCGGCAGATTCAACACGTCGCTGTTGCAGTAGACCGCAGACTCGCCGGTGTCGGCGAGCAGGATGAATTCGTGGCTGTGATCGCCGCCGATCGGGCCGGTTTCGGCCCGCATCGGAATCGCCTTAATGCCCATGCGGGCGAAGGTCCTGAGATAGGCGACGAACATCCGGTTGTAGGTACGCCGCGCCGCGGCCTCGTCGACGTCGAACGAGTAGCCGTCCTTCATGAAGAACTCGCGGCCACGCATCACGCCGAATCGCGGACGCTGCTCGTCGCGGAATTTCCACTGGATGTGGTAGAGGTTGAGCGGCAGGCTCTTGTAGGACTTCACATATGAGCGAAAGATCCCAGTGATCATTTCCTCGTTGGTCGGACCAAACAGCAATTCGCGCTTGTGGCGGTCCTGGATCCGCAGCATCTCCGGACCATAGGCGTCGTAACGCCCGCTTTCGCGCCAGAGGTCGGCGAGCTGCAACGTCGGCATCAAAAGCTCGATCGAGCCGGCGCGATCCTGCTCCTCGCGCACGATCTGCTCGATCTTGCGGAGTACCCGCAGGCCCAGCGGCAGCCACGCATAGATGCCGGCCGCCTCCTGACGGATCATGCCCGCGCGCAGCATCAGCTGGTGCGAGGCGATTTCCGCGTCCTTCGGCGTTTCCTTGAGAATGGGCAGAAAATAACGCGACAATCGCATGGGCACGCTCAAGAATCGGTGGGACACGGGATAAAGGGAGTGAAACCGGATCGGCTGCCAAAACACAAGGGCGGCAGGTCCGGTCCCTGCTGGGGAGTGCTGCTTTGAGCCGATAAACAGGGCTTAATTCAGTTCAAACAGAACTGCGATGCCAGCGAGCGCGGGGATCTCGCAGCACTGCCGACATTGGCTCGCTGCATCGCAACTTAAAGTGGTGACAGAGCGATCATTTCCATGAGTGCCTTATTTTTAAACAGCACTGCTGAAATTGATGACAAACAAAAAAAGATCGGCTACGACTCAAAGCTCAGGCGGTCTGCAAGGACAAAGTCTGGTGGTCCAAGTCTCGGGAGGAGCCCTGACGCGCTCAAGCAGCGTCAACCCGGCAATCAAGGATAAAATCCAACGTTCGGGTAAATAGGGTCGACACAATTTTTCGAGCAGGGCCGTGGCCCTGCTCTTTTTTTTCGAACTGCTTTGAAATTACCGGCGCAGTTATTTATTCAGGCATCGCGCCTGTCGCATCCGCTCTGCTTTTCGGCTTGATCCCCGACAGCCACGAACACACCGCGCCCTGTACCGCACCGACGATTCCGAACGTGAGTATCTGCCGGAGCGGAATCGGCACCGCCGTCCAGATCAACATCATCGCGATGCTCACCGCATAGCCGACGACGGCGGATGTCACGACCTTCGGCCACAGCCGCATCCTGTCTTCCAGAAACCAGTCTTCAAGCCACATCACCAGCGAGGGAATTAGTCCGAACCAGTAGGCGAACGGCAGGCCCATGATGAAGCCCGGAGCGCCGCCGATGGTCTTCCCAGAGACGAGTTCGCGCAGTTCGAACACCGTGAAACCGACGGCGGGACCGAGCAACAGGAAAATCAGAAAGCGCTTCATACTGTTCCTCCCGTCGACATCAGTTTATGCCGGCGACATCGCCCAAATAGTCTAGATCGGAATGCCCATCAATTTCGACAGCCGCTCGATGTTGAGATAGTCGGCGCGATAGGCGAGCATGCCGGCAGCGAACAGCACCGCGGAGATGATCGTGGTCCAAAGCAGCTTGCGGCCCATCCTTGTGACCACCGGCGCACCGGGATCGGTGCCATCGGTTCCCTCGCCGTCTTCATGCTGGCTGCGGACGCCGAACGGCAGCGTCAGGAACAGCACGACCCACCAGATGACGAAGTAGATCGCGAGAGCAGTTGAGATCGTGTAGGCCATCGATCCCTCAGGACTGTTCGATTTCGACGAGCGCGCCGGAGAAGTCTTTGGGGTGAAGAAACAGCACCGGCTTGCCGTGGGCGCCGATCTTCGGCGTACCATCGCCGAGCACGCGCGCGCCTTCCTTGATCAGCGTATCGCGCGCCGCGATGATATCCGGCACCTCGTAGCAGATGTGATGGATGCCGCCGTCGGCATTGCGCTCGAGAAACTTCGCGATCGGCGAGGCGTCGCCAAGCGGCTGGATGAACTCGATCTTGGTGTTCGGCAACGTCGCGAACACCGTGATCACGCCATGCTCAGGCAGCGGCACCGCGGCGGAAATCTCGGCGCCAAACGCGGTGCCGTAGATTTTCGCCGCCTTCTCCGCGTCGGCCACGGCGATCGCCACGTGATTGAGCCGGCCCAGCATGGTGTCCTCCGTTGTTGTTTTTCGACGTTATTGTTCGACTTGCAGGATGTGCACGTAGCACATCGTCTTCTTGCCCCACTGCTCGGAGAGCGACGACCGCACCGCGCGCCGCACCGATTCCGCGATCGCGTCGGGATCGCGCTTGCGCGCCTTCGGCAGATTTTCGACCACATTGACCACGATGTCGAACACGATGTCGTCCATCGGTTCGCCCTTGATGTTCTTCTCGGGGATACCGATCAGGTCGACCGCGGGATCGTCGGCCAGTTCGCCCTTGGCGGTGACGGCTAGCGCCACGAAGGCGCAGCCGGCGAAGGCCAGCCGGCGCCGTTCCGATACCGCGCGCGACTTGGAATCCTCCAGGATCGAACCGTCCTTGTAGATCTTGCCCGACGGAATTTCCTCGATGATGGCGGGATCGCCCGGCCCCAGCCGGACCAGATCGCCGTTCTTGCAGATCAGCG
>JAQGKA010000449.1 GCA_028290355.1 Tardiphaga sp.
TTTTACCAGCGATTGCAGCGAGGTGCCGCACAGCACCCAGGCCACGCACGACACCGCCCCGATCAGCAGCGACAGTGCCACCTGCAGCAGGATGTTCCAGGGATAGCTCGCGATCGTCGCATAGGCGCTGATGGTGCCGATCACCATCACCCAGCCCTTGACGTTGACCCACTGAAACAACGCGGCGCCGAAAAACGTCATCGGCCGGCGCCGTTCTGCCTCGCCGGGATCAGGGGGCCCGGATCGCGCTATCGCAACTGCGAGATAGACCAGGTAGGCCGCGCCGGCATATTTCAGCACGGTCTGCAGCATCGGATAGGTCGTGAACACCGCGCCCAGTCCCAGGCCGGTCACGGCAATCATGAAGGCAAAGCCGACGACGACGCCGGCGAGATGCGGCAGCGTGCGGCGAAAGCCGAAATTCAGCCCCGACGCCAGCAGCATGATGTTGTTCGGCCCCGGCGTGATGAACATCACGACGGCGAACACGATGAAGGCAATGAAAAGTTGCTGGGACATCATCGGACTTTAAGCACCTTCGGCGATGGCCAGCGGCCGTGGCGACAGCAGCATCACGGCGATCCCGCAGACCACGACAATCATCCCCGCCAGCCGCAGTGGTCCGAACTGCTCATGGAAAACGACGGCCGATGCAGCGGCGCCGACGAACGGCACCAGCAGCGCGAACGGCACCACCTGCGCCGCGGTATAATCGCGCAGCAGCCGGCCCCACAGCCAATAGGCGACGCTGGTCGAGATCGCACCGAGCCCGATGATGCAGGCGATACCTGTCGGTGACATGTGAGTCAGCGAATGCCAGGTCGGCTGCGGCCCATCCGCGATCAAGGCCAGCGCCAGCAGCGGCACCGCCGGCAGCAGGCAGAGCCAGGCGAACAGGTCGAACATCGGCACATGGCGGGCGTGGCGCAGCAGCAGATTGCCGATCGCGAAACTGATCGGCGAGATCATCAGCACCGCGAAGGCGCCGACGCTGAAATCATAGCCGACGGTGAAGCAGATCAGCAGCAGCCCGAACGCGGCGACGCCAAGGCCGATAACCTGCCGCGGCGTTGGCACCTCGCGAAACACAACCACCGCGAATGCCACCGTGAACAGCGCCTGGCTCTGCACGATCACGCTGGCGAGCCCGACCGGCACGCCGTGGGCGATACCAAACGCCTGCGCCAGGAACTGACCGAGAAACAATGTCGAGCTGATCGCGATCAACAGCGGCCACGACACGTCGGGGCGGCGCACGAACAAGCACGGCAGCGCCGCGATGACGAAGCGCAGCGCCGTCATCAGCGGCGGCGGCAATTCGTCGAGCACCAGCCGGCTCGCCACGAAAGCGAGTCCCCAGGTCACGGCCACCGCGGTGGCGAGTGCGATATCGATCGGTTTCATGATTGCGATGCGCGCGAGGCTACATCCCCTCCGGGCCGCGGCTGATGGCGGCGACGCCGGTGCGGGAGATTTCGACCAGGCCAAGCGGCCGCATCAGGTCGATGAACTGGTTGATCTTCTGCGAATTGCCGGTGATCTCGAACACGAAGCTTTCGGTCGTCGCGTCGATCACGCGGGCGCGGAACGCCTCCGCCAGCCGCAGCGCCTCGACGCGATGCTCGCCGGTGCCGCGCAGCTTGACCATCGCCAGTTCGCGCTCGATGGAGCGGCCGGTGAGCGTCATATCGACGACGCGGTGCACCGGGATCATGCGGTCGAGCTGATGCTTGATCTGCTGGATCACCATCGGCGTCCCCGTGGTGACGATGGTGATGCGCGAGACATGCTTCTTGCTCTCGGTCTCCGACACCGTGAGACTCTCGATGTTGTAGCCGCGGCCGGAAAAGAGACCAATCACACGCGCGAGCACGCCGGGCTCGTTGGCGACCAGCACCGAGAGCGTGTGCGTCTCGTTGGGATCGTGGCGATCTTCCATGAAATAGGCGGATGCGGGCTGTTCCATTGTCTTTCCCTGTCGGTCTCTTTCGGCTTGCGCCGCGTTTTTCTCAGCTTGTCGTCCCCGCGAAAGCGGGGACCCAGTATTCCGCAAAGCCAGTGCGTAAGCCGCGACGCCGCCGTTTACTGGGTCGCCCGGTCAAGCCGGGCGATGACAGCGGAGCGTGCGGCGCGCTTTATCCAACTCACACCAGCGCCTTGCCGCCGGCGAAGGCTGCTGCAGTCGCTTCGTCGTTGGCTTCCAGCGGCAGCAGCATTTCGTTATGCGCCTTGCCGGACGGGATCATCGGGAAGCAGTTTTCCAGGTTCGCCACGCGGCAATCGAACAGCACCGGCTTCTTGACCTTGATCATGTCCTGCAGCGCGCCGTCGAGATCGCCGGGCTTCTCCACCCGGAAGCCGACGCCGCCATAGGCGTCCGCCAGCTTGACGAAGTCCGGCAGCGCCTCCGAATAGGAATGCGACAGCCGGTTACCGTGCAGCAACTGCTGCCACTGCCGGACCATGCCCATGTACTGGTTGTTGAGGATGAAGATCTTGATCGGCAGTTCGTGCTGAACCGCGGTCGACATCTCCTGCATGGTCATCTGCACCGAGGCGTCGCCGGCGATGTCGATGACGAGGCTGTCGGGATGCGCCACCTGCACGCCCAGTGCCGCCGGCAGGCCGTAACCCATGGTGCCCAATCCGCCTGAGGTCATCCAGCGATGCGGCTCCTCGAAGCCGAAGAACTGCGCCGCCCACATCTGGTGCTGGCCGACCTCGGTGGTGATGTAGGTGTCGTGGCCGCGCGTCGCCTCGAACAGCCGCTGGATCGCGAACTGCGGCAGGATCACATCACTGTTCTTCTTGTAGGCCAGCGAATTGCGCGCGCGCCAGGTCGCGATCTCCTTCCACCACGC
>JAQGKA010000478.1 GCA_028290355.1 Tardiphaga sp.
TCGATGGGATCGCCCGGATCCGGCAACAGATGGTGATAGCCGTGATGGCCGATCTCATGGCCGGCCCTGAGGATCGACTCTGCCATCGCCGGATGCGCGTCCACCGCCCAGCCGGTAATGAAGAACGTGGCCTTCAGATCGAGCTGATCGAGCAGCTCCAGCAACTTTGGCGTTCCGACGCGCGCCTCAAAGCCGCCATAGCTCATGGTGACCAGACGCTGCGCATGCGCCGCGTCCTTGCTGGTCCAGGCGCTCTCCGCGTCGACGTCGAACGACAGGAACATCGCGGACGTATAAGGCTGCGGCCAGGGATATTCCGGCGCCGGCGCCGCGGTGTTGGAGGGGACGAGCGGGATGCCCGCGAGTGCTTTACTGTCCTGCATTGATCAGAGCCTTTTCCACGCCGTAGTCGGTCAGTTTCCATTTCACCAGCAGCGCCTTGTAGGTGCCGTCGGCGATGAGCGCGTCGAGCGCCTCCACCACCGCCTGCTGCAGCGCCTTCTCCTTGACCGGCAGAGCCAGCCCCGTGAACTGCGTCGCGAACACGGTGCCCACCGGGCGATAGATACCGGGTTCGAGCTCCATGATATAGGGCAGCGTCTCGCCGCCCTGCACCGCGGCGTCGATGCGCCCCTGGCGAAGCTGCGTGCGGGCATCGGCCGAGCCTTCGGTGCCGACGTAAACGATCGGCGCGCTGGCGCAGTTGGCCTCGCTCCAGGTCGCAATCAGCTTCGGCAACGACGTGCGGCGGCTGGCGCCGACCTTCTTGCCGCACAGCGCCGCCATGTCCTTGAACTCGGCGGCACGGGATTGCTGCACGAAGAACAGCGGGCCGTTGCGCAGATAATCCACAAAGGTCGCGCTGTCCTGCCGGCTTGCGATGTCGGTCATCCCCGACAGGATCGCATCGACCCGGCCGGTGGAGATCGCCGGCATCATCTGGTCGAAGCTGGTTTCCTGCCAGGCGATCTTGATGCCGAGCTTGCGGCCGAGCGCCTCGCCCAGTTCGACATCGAATCCGGCCAGCGCGCCGGTGGCGAGATCCTTGAATTCCATTGGCGGATAGTTCGGCACGATGGCCACCTTGATGCTGCCCGCTTTGACGATTTCCGGAGGAAGCTCGACGGCGGCGGCCGAACCGGCGGCGAAGATGAGCGCGACGGCAAACAAGAGTTTCATCGTGTCTCCTCGATATATGCTGGGGGAGTAAAAAAGCCGCTCATCGAATCACCGCCGACAGGAAGGCCTGGGTGCGGGCTTCGCGCGGCCCGCCGAGAACCTCCGCTGCCGCACCGGCTTCCACGATGGTGCCATGGTCCATGTAAACGACCCGGTCCGCAACCTCGCGGGCGAAACCAAGCTCATGGGTCACCACCATCATGGTCATGCCGCTGCGGGCGAGCTCCTTCATGACCGTGAGCACCTCGCCGACCAGCTCGGGATCGAGCGCGCTGGTCGGCTCGTCGAACAGCATCAGCATCGGCTTCATGGCGAGCGCACGCGCGATCGCCACCCGCTGCTGCTGCCCACCCGAGAGCTGCGACGGATAGGCGTCGGCCTTCTCCGCCAGCCCGACGCGGCGCAGCAGTTCCATCGCCTCCGCCAGCGCGTCCTCCTGCTTGCGGCCCTGTACCTGCACCGGGCCTTCGGTGATGTTTTCGAGCGCCGTCTTGTGCGGGAAGAGGTTGAAGCGCTGGAACACCATGCCGGTCTTCAACCGCTGCCGCGCGATCTGCCGCTCGGTCAGGCGATGCAAGCGCCCGCGCTCTTCGCGCACCCCCAGCAGTTCGCCATCCAGCCAGACGCCGCCGCTGTCGATGGGCGTGAGCTGGTTGACACAGCGCAGCAGCGTCGTCTTGCCCGATCCCGACGCGCCGATCAGGCACAACACCTCGCCTGCACGGACATCCAGCGAGACCTGCTTCAGCGCCTGGAAATCGCCGAAATTCTTGCTGACCGAGCGGATGGCGACAAGGGGTTTTGTCATCGGACGAGCTGCAAGGTGCCGCGGGAGAAGCGCCGCTCGAGCAGCATCTGCAGCGGCGTCAGGATCGATACGACGAGCAGGTACCACAGGCCGGCCACGATCAGCAGTTCGATGACGCGCGAATTGGCGTAGTAGATATTCTCGGCGTTGTGCAGCACCTCCGGATACTGGATGACGCTGGCCAGCGAGGTGGCCTTCACCATGCCGATAAACTCGTTGCTGAGCGGAGGGGTGACCACCCGCATCGCCTGCGGCAGAATGATCCGGCGCAGCGTACGCAGCCGCCCCATGCCGATCGCCTGCGCCGCCTCATATTGTCCGACGTCGACAGACAGGATGCCCGCCCGCATCACTTCAGACGTGTAGGCGCCCTGGTTGATACCGAGGCCAAGCAGGGCGGACAGGAACGGCGTCATCACATCGACCGCCCGCACCGACCACAGGCCGGGAATGCCGATCGTCGGAAACACCAGCGCCAGATTGAACCAGAGCAGAAGCTGAAGGATCAGCGGCGTGCCACGGAACAGCCATGTGTAACCGGCGGCAACCGATTTGAGCACCGGATTGGACGACAACCGCATCACCGCGACGACGACGCCCAGCACGATGCCAAGGGCCATCGCGAGCACCGCCATGATCATCGTGTTGGAGATGCCTTCGAGGATCGCCGGAACGGTGAGGAACCGGCCGACATAGGACCATTCGATCTGGCCATTGGCGAAGGCGCGGCCGATGACGGCCAGCACGGCGAGAATTGCCGTCGCGGTGAGCCAGCGCATCCAGTGCGGCTGACGCGCGACCATCATCCGCGAGAGATCGGGGAAGCCTTGGGCCAGCCTCTCCGTTGCGTTCATTGCGTGGCCGCGTTCATCATCGGTCGCGCGACCGCATGCATGCCCAACCCCCATCGATCGAGAATAACCTTGTAAGTGCCGTCTGAAATCACCGCCGCGAGATGTTCGGTGATCACTTCACGCAGCGGTGCGTCGTCTTTCCGGAACATGATGCCCTGATAGCCGCTGGAAAACGGCTCTCCGACGACGCGGTATTTGCCGACTTCCTGTTGCTGGGCATAGGGCAACGTCTCGCTGCCCTGCACCGCGGCGTCGATGCGGCCCTGCTTGAGCTGGTTGCGGACGTCGATGCTGTTCTCGCCCGGAACATACTGCACGGCAGGCTTTCCGGCGGCCTCGCAATTCTGCTTGCTCCATTTCTCGATCTCGGCCGGGAAGCTGGTGCTGCGCGTCGTTCCGACCTTCTTGCCGCAGAGATCGATGGCCTCCTTCGGCGCCCCCTCCGTCAGAACGAAGAACTGCGGACCCGTCGTCAGATAGTCGATGAAGTCGGCGGTCTCGCGCCGCGAGGCGCGGTCGGTAATGCCGCTGATGATGAAATCGGCACGCTTGGTCTGCAGCGACGGGATCAGTTCGGCGAACGGCGTTTCGCTCCAGACGATCTTCACCGCCAGCCGCTTGGCGAGTTCGTTGGCCAGATCGATGTCGAGCCCGACCAACTGATTGGTGGCCGGATCCCGATACGCCATCGGCGCGTAGGTCGCGTTGACCGTCAGCCGCAAGGCGCCGGACTGCCGGATCGACTCCGGCAGTTCAGCGGCTCGCGCGGCCGAGACGGCGAGCAGCGCGGCGAAGACGGCGGAGATCGGGGCCCGCTTCATGTCAGTTCCTTCACCGGCACTGCGGCGGATGGCTCGACGACGCCGGCGCGCTCGGTGATCACTGCGTATTGTTCCGGCCGCCGATGGGCGGCGAAATTGAACATCTTGTCCTTGCCCTGACGGCAGAGATCGAGATCGAGGTCCGCGACCAGCACCTCGTCCCCGAGTGTGCTCGCCTCGGCGACGATTTCGCCGTTCGGATTCACGATGCAGGAGCCGCCGATCAGACCCGAGCCATCCTCATCGCCGGCCTTTGCCACCGCAATCGCCCAAGTGGCATTCATGTAGGCGTTGGCCTGCACGACCAGTTTCGAATGAAAGGTGCGCAGCGCCGCATCCTCGGTGACGCCGCCATTTGGATCGTAGGCCGCGGAGTTATATCCGACGCAGACCAGCTCGACGCCCTGCAGGCCGAGCACGCGCCAGGCTTCCGGCCAGCGCCGGTCGTTGCAGATCATCATGCCCATGACCGCATGGCGCCAATCCGGGCCCGCGCGAAACGCCGGAAAACCCAGATCGCCATAGCTGAAATAGCGCTTCTCGAGCTGCTGGTAGCGCGCGCCGGCACGTGGCTCGACCGAACCAGGTAAATGCACCTTGCGATAGCGGCCGATGATGTCGCCGTCCGCATCCACGAGGATCGAACAATTGAAGCGTTCGCCGTCCGCTGTCATTTCGGCGTAGCCGACATAGAAGCCGATGCGGAGTTCCCGGGCGCGATCGAACAGCGCCTTGACCGCCGGATTCGGCATGCTGCGTTCGTAGTAACGATCGAGCGCCTCGCCTTCGATAAGCCATCGCGGGAAGAAGGTGGTGAATGCCAGCTCGGGAAATACGACCAATGTGGCGCCGCGCGCCGCGGCGGCATTCAACAGCTCCAGCATCCGGCCGAGCGTATGTTCGCGCGTGTCCGACTTTTGCGTCGGGCCCATTTGTGCGGCGGCGGCGCGGAGAATGCGGGCCAATACTGCCTCCAATCTGTGCGATGTGCCAATTCAAGAGCCGGACGGGTTAGCCCGGGCAGTGCTAGTCTGCGCTGCAATCTTCCGCCAACCCGGTGCAAACGCAACGGTTGGCGCTATGATATTTTCGGTGAGAGAATAACCGGTGGTTATATGAACCTGCGCCAGATCGAGATCCTTCGTGCCGTCATTCGGCACCGGACCACAGTCGCGGCGGCGGATGAACTGGCACTGTCTCAGCCGGCCATCAGCAACGCGCTGAAGGCCATGGAGGCGCAGGCAGGTTTTGCCTTGTTCGAGCGTGTCAACAACCGGCTGCTGCCAACGGCCGAAGCGATGGCTTTGTACAAGGAGAGCGACGCTATCTTCGCCCTGCACGCGAAGCTCGAAAACCGCGTGCGTGATTTCAGGGAGTCTCGTTCGGCACGTCTGTCGATCGTTGCGACACCGCCACTGGCTCACGGCGTCATCTCGCCCGCACTGTCGAGCTTTCTGCACGGCCGGCCGCAAACGCGTGTTTTCTTTGATGTCCGCCGCTACGAGGGAATCATTGACGGCGTGTCGGACGGATTTGCCGAACTGGGATTTGCACTCGGCCTGTCACATCACCCCGGCATAGCGCACGAGATTCTTCACACCGGAGAGATGGTCTGCGTCATGCCGCAAAAGCATCCGCTGATCGATCGAGCCGTCATTTCCGCCTCCGACCTTGTCGGCCTGCCCTTCATCGGACTGGAGCGGGGAACGCGATTGGGCGAAGCCGTGCGCGAAAACTTTGCACAAGCCGGCGCGCCGTTTCGGCCCACCGTCGAGGTGCGATACTGCAATACAGCTTGCATGCTTGCGGCCGCCGGCGTGGGCGCCGCGGTCGTTGATCCAATGTCAGCGCGCCAGAACGGCAGCCAGAACCTTGTGGTGCGCCCCTTCACACCCGCGATTCCATCCGTAGCCTATGCGCTGTGGTCAGAAGCCGAGCCCTTGTCACGTCTGGCAAGGGCATTTCTCGAAGAAGTCCGTCAAACGACCCGTGTCAGCTTGGATGCCTCGATATCGATTTGAGCATCCCGATAAGGGACGATTGCTTCACGGCCTCGCTCTCCTGATGCGTCAGGGGGGCAAGTGAAGGCCTGCCCATTGCGAGGCTCACCCCAGCGCGCCAAGAGCGGAAAGGCTGCCGAGGCCGGGCGCGAGGGCTATTTCCGGGGTTGACTTGGCGGCCTATCGTGAAAAAAGACCAAAAGCGCAGTAAATCTTGGTCGGAGTGGCAGGATTTGAACCTGCGACCCCTGCGTCCCGAACGCAGTGCTCTACCGGGCTGAGCCACACTCCGACAAGAGCGCGGTGTATAGCCTTGGGTTTCGCATCCTGCAAGAACCCCGTTGAAAGGACTGCCAGACGATGCAAGTGGGCCTGACCACCCGCCTGACCGATGCCGGTTCCGCTGATGTCGCGGAGGCCGCGCGCTGCCTGCGGGACGGCGGTCTGGTGGCGTTTCCGACCGAGACCGTCTACGGGCTCGGCGCCGATGCGGCCAATGCCGCGGCAATCGCGCGGCTGTATCAGGCCAAAGGCCGGCCGGCGTTCAATCCCTTGATCGCCCATACCGGCGACCTCAAAGCCGCCCAAAAGATCGCCCTTTTTGATTCGCGGGCGTTGGCGCTGGCCGAGGCGTTCTGGCCGGGGCCGCTGACGCTGGTGCTGCCGAAGGCCGCGGACTGCCCGGTCGCGGATCTCGCCACCGCCGGTCTCGACACTGTTGCCGTCCGCGTGCCTGCCCACCGCGTGGCGCGGGAGCTGCTGCAGGCCTTTGGCGGCGCGGTGGTGGCGCCATCGGCCAATCTTTCCGGCCACGTCTCCCCGACCACCGCAGCCCATGTCAGGGCCGATCTCGATGGCCGGATCGACATGATTTTGGACGGCGGCCCGGTCGCCGTCGGCGTCGAATCCACCATCGTCGGCTGTTTCGATCAACCGATGCTGCTGCGGCCAGGCGGGCTGCCGCGGGAGGCGATCGAGCGGGTGCTCGGCTGCGCGCTGCTGCAGCCGCCGGAGGAGCCCGCCAGCGCCACCAGCCAGCCCTTGGCGCCGGGCATGCTGGCCTCGCATTATGCGCCGCGCACGCCGGTACGCCTGATGGCGGAGGATGTGAGGCCGGGCGAGGCGCTGCTCGCCTTCGGGCCGGCCTCCCTGCCCGGTCTTGCAAACGCCGTCGCCGTGATGAACCTGTCGGAACGCGGCGATCTCGCTGAAGCCGCGGCCAATCTTTTCGGCTATCTTCGCGCGCTCGATGCCAAGGGCGCCACCGGCCTCGTGGTGATGCCGGTGCCTCACCATGGGCTCGGCGACGCCATCAACGACCGGCTGCGGCGCGCCGCGGTGTAATGATCAGAAAAACAAGAAACGCACGGAAAGCCCCATGAATATCGTCCAGCCGCCGCCGGCAACCCTCTCGTCCGAAACGATCGCGCGCTTCCGGGCCATCGTCGGCGACAAATATGCCGTCACCGATCAGGCCGACATCACCCAATATGTCACCGAGGACCGCAACCTGTTCCAGGGCACCTCGCCGC
>JAQGKA010000482.1 GCA_028290355.1 Tardiphaga sp.
GATCAGGCCCAGCACCAGCATGCCGGCGAGAATGTACATGGTGAAATCGTAGACCTGCGCCCGCGGCACGCCGGCGGCGATCTGGAATTCCCTGATGTAGTTCACCACCACCGGGCCGATGATGCCCGCGGTCGCCCAAGCCGTCAGCAGACGGCCATGGATCGCACCGACGAACTGGGTGCCGAAGATGTCGGCAAGATAGGCCGGCACCGTGGCGAAGCCGCCACCATACATCGACAGGATGATGCCGAAGGCGAGCACGAACAGGATCTTGCTGCCCATTGCCGCCAGCGTCGGCGCCAATGCATAGAGCACGATGCCGAGGATGAAGAAGGTGAAGTAGGTATTCTTGCGGCCGATCTTGTCCGACAGCGACGCCCAGAAGAAGCGGCCGCCGATGTTGAACAGCGACAGCAGCCCGGCAAAGCCGGCCGCGATCGCCGCGATCATGGTTTTCTGTTCGGCCGAGAGCTGGTTGAAGCTGAGGTCCGGCAGGCCAATCAACTTGCCGGCAAAGATCTCCTGCAGCATCGGCGAAGCCATGCCTATGACGCCGATACCCGCCGACACGTTCAGGCAGAGCACGCCCCAGATCAGCCAGAACTGTTTGGTCTTGTGGGCATTGTCGAGATGCACATGACCGGTGGTGATCATGGCGTTGGCCTTCTCCGGCGGAGTCCAGCCTTCGGGACGCCAGTTCGGCGGCGTGATGCGATAGGAGAACGCGCCGATCATCATAAGACGAAATAGATCGTACCCATGGCCAGAAACGTCTGCCAGACGCCGACGTCGGTCGGGGTCTTGAAGTAGTTCAGCAGCATGTTGGCAAGCGGTGCGCCGATCATCGCGCCGCCGCCAAAACCCATGATCGCCATGCCTGTCGCCATGCCGCGCCGGTCCGGAAACCATTTCACCAGCGTCGACACTGGCGAGATGTAGCCGAGGCCGAGACCGACGCCGCCGATCACGCCGGAGCCAAGCCACAGCAGCCAGAGCTGATGGGTGTAGACGCCGATCGATCCGAGCACGAGCCCGCCGCACCAGCACAGCGCCGAGACGACACCGGCCTTGCGCGGTCCGGAACGCTCGAGCCAGCCGCCCCAAATCGCAGCGGAGACACCGAGCAGCACGAAGAACAGCGTGTACATCCAGCCGAGACTCGACACCCGCCAGTCGCAGGTGGTGGTGAAGAGTTCGGTCATGATCGTCATGTCGGCGCAGACTTTCGGCGCCGACAATCCGACCGCGCGCGACAGCGGCAGCCAGAACACGCTGAAGCCGTAGGCCATGCCGATACAGAGATGGATACAAAGTGCGGCCGGCGGTACCAGCCAGCGATTGAAGCCGGCAGTGGCGATGATGCGCTCGCGATCGAGAAGTCCCAGGCCTGTGCCGGACAGAGTCCCGGCGTTACCAATGCTGGTCATAAAGAAAGCCTCCCCTGCAGCCGCCTTTTACAGAGCGGTCTGCCGTCTAAATTGATTTAGTGCATTCCCCTGCCGCACAGCGAATGGAATCCAGCCGTGCTGCCCGTCCATCATAAATGGGCCAGAAGCTGGCGTCGGAGTCGATACCCTAAAGGTATCAGGTGTCGATTTTTCTCAACGATTTCCGTTGCATCGCAACAACTCAATCACATTTTTAAATCGCCCCATTCCGTTTCTCGATCAGAAAAACGGTAGCATCGCCGCTGCGTTCAGTGAGTTCGACATGGTCACCGCCTTGTTGCACCAGCGCGGGAATATCGATCACCGCCAGCGGATCCGTGCAGTACACCTCCAGCCGCTCGCCGGTGGCGAGCCGCTTCAGCGCCTTGCGCGTCATCAGCGCCGGCAGCGGTCATTTCAGGCCGGTGAGATGGAGTTTGGTGGTGGTGGTGGTGGTGGTGGTGGTGATCATGTCGTCAAAATTCCGCTGGGTGCAGCTGCGTTATATCCGCCCGGCGCGGAATGTCCTATGCAGCAGGCCATGACGACGAATGCGGAAATACCGGCCACCCCCGGCGTGCTGCTCGCCGGCGGCCTCGCGCGACGCATGGGCGGCGGCGACAAGCCGATCCGCGAGATCGGCGGCCGCACCATTCTCGCCCGCGTCATCGATCGTCTCGCGCCGCAATGCGACGGCCTGATCCTCAACGCCAATGGCGACCCCGCCCGCTTCAAGGCGTTTGGCCTGCCGGTCATCGCCGACGATATCGCCGATTTTCCCGGCCCCCTCGCCGGCATTCTCGCCGCGCTGGACTGGACCGCGACAAACCGGCCGGACGTGCAATGGATTCTCAGCGCCGCCGCGGATTGCCCGTTTTTGCCGCGCGATCTCGTCGCGCGGCTGCACCGCGCCCGCACTGCGGAGAACGCGCAGCTCGCGGTCGCAGCCTCCGCCGGGCAATCGCATCCGGTGATCGGCCTGTGGAGCGTCAGTCTGCGCGACGAACTGCGCCACGCGCTGGTGATCGAGGATGTCCGAAAGGTTGGCCGCTGGACCGCGCGCTACCGGCTGGCCACGGTGGAGTGGCCGGCTACGCCGCTCGATCCGTTCTTCAACGCCAACACGATGGACGATATCGCCGAAGCGGAGCGGCTGGCGTTGCTGAATGATGCAAGTTAGAATTCCAAAATACCCGGAATCGTCATCCTGAGGTGCTCGCCGGCTTCGGCGAGCCTCGAAGGATGCGGTCGCAAGCGCAATGCCATGCCGTCGTCCTTCGAGACGCGCGCAAGAGCGCGCTCCTCAGGATGACGGCATCTTCTATTTGCGGTTCGACAAAATGCGCTAAGCTCCCGCCCAATCAAGCGGCCGAAGCGCCGCGATTAGGGAGAAAGCAATGCGCATCACAAAACTATCCGTCATCGGCGCCATCGCATGCGCGCTGTTGTCTTCAGCCGCTTCCGCGCAAATCTCCGACGACGTCGTCAAGATCGGCGTGCTCACCGACATGAACGGCCCGGCCTCGACACCATCGGGCCAGGGCTCGGTCACCGCGGCGCAGATGGCGGTGGAGGATTTTGGCGGCAGCGTGCTCGGCAAGCCGATCAGCGTCATTGTCGGCGATCACCAGTTGAAGCCCGATATCGGCGCCGGCCTGGCGCGGCGCTGGTACGATGTCGATCAGGTCGACCTGATCGTCGATGTGCCGGTGTCGGCAGTTGGCCTTGCCGTGCAGAACGTCGCCAACGATCGCAAGAGGCTGTTCATCACCCACTCCACCGGCGCCGCGGACTTCCACGGCAAATTCTGTTCGCCCTATACGATGCAGTGGGTGTTCGACACCCGTGCGCTGGCAGTCGGAACGGCGCAGGAAGTGGTGAAGCGCGGCGGCGACTCCTGGTACTTCATCACCGACGACATCGCCTTCGGCCACGCGCTGGAGCGCGACGCTTCCGCCGTCATCACCAAGAACGGCGGTAAGGTGCTGGGCGCGGCGCGGCCGCCGTTCGGCACCTCCGACCTGTCCTCCTTCGTGCTGCAGGCGCAGGCCTCGAAAGCTAAAATCATCGGCATCGCCGGCGGGCCACCGAACAACATCAACGAGATCAAGACCGCCGGCGAATTCGGCATCTTCAAGGGCGGCCAGCAGATGGCAGCATTGCTGGCACTGATCACCGACGTCGATTCCATGGGCTTGTCCACCGCGCAGGGCCTGCTGCTGACCACCGCATTCTACTGGGACATGGATGACAAGACCCGCGAATGGTCGAAGCGCTATTTCGCCAGGATGAAGCGGATGCCGACCATGTGGCAGGCCGGCGTGTATTCCTCCGTGATGGTCTATCTCAATGCCATCAAAGATTCAGGCACTGACGAGCCGCTGAAGGTGGCCGCAAAGATGCGCGAAAAACCGATCGAGGACTTTTTTGCCCGCAACGGCAAGCTGCGCGAGGATGGGCTGATGGTGCACGATTTGATGCTGGTGCAGGTCAAGAAGCCCGAGGAGTCGAAATATCCGTGGGACTACTACCAGATTCTGGCGAGGATCTCCGGCGAGGATGCGTTTGGGCCGCCCGATCCGGCGTGCGTATTGGGGAAGAAATAATCTCGCAGAAGCAATAGTGAGTCGTCATCCTGAGGTGCTCGCCTGTTGGCGAGCCACGAAGGATGCGGCCGCAGGCATTGTACCCGCGCCGTCGCCCTTCGAGACGCGCGCAAGAGCGCGCTCCTCAGGGTGACGGCTACTTCGAGCTCCGTAGAAGTGAGCTACTTCACCAAACCGATCTCTCTAAAGTACTTCAACACCCCGGGATGGATCAGCTCAATGCTCGGCGCGGCCGCCACCGTGTTCACCGCCGTGGTCTCCTTCGCCTGCGCCAGCTTCTCGCCAAATGCCGCCTCGGCGCCGTGCAGGGTCTTGGCCAAGCGATAGGCGATATCATCGGGCAACGTCTCGCGGGCGAGGATGAAGCTCCACGAGCCCACCGAGTCGATCGACGCGGGCTGGTTCGGATAGCTGCCGGGTGCCACCACCATCGGCTTCAGGAAGGTGTGCTTGGCGCGGATCTGCGCGATCTCTTCGGCATTCGGCGCGATAAAGCGCGCGCCGCCGGGACTTTCGCTCATGGTCTTGAAGCCGGGCCAGCCGAGGCCGGCGCCCCACAGCGCGGCGACGCGGCCGTCCTGCACCATCGCCGGTCCGTCGCCGGCATGGTCGAGATAGATCGCCTGGAAATCCTTGTCCTGGTTGAGGCCGAGCCCGTCCAGCACATAACGTGACAGGATGACGAGGCCGGAGCCCTTGGCGCCGAAGGCGATCGGTTTGCCGACCAGGTCGCGAATGGTCTTGTACGGGCTGTCGGCGCGGACCACGAACATGCCGGGATTGGAATACAGCGCGGTGATGATCTTCAGCTTCGTGGCCGGGCGCCCGATGCCCTTGAAGGCTTCATACGCCGGCTCGCCCGCCACCAGCGCGATGTCGAGCTGACCCGCTTCGAGCAGCGGGATGTTCTCGGTGCTGCCTTTGGTGGCGCGCGGCTCGATCGTCAGGGTCGGATCGGCCTTGTTCATGATATCGGCAAAGGCGCCGCCATAGAGCGGAAAGCCGCCGCCGGGCGTCGCGGTGCCGAGACTAAGGGTGGTGGGAATGGGCTTTCCTCCGTCTTGCGCCGCTGCGCTGCCAGCGATCAGCGCGGCCGCGCACATCAATGCGATGATTTTCATGGGCATCCTCGATCGTCGCGCCTGCGTCGCAACGCTTGTAGGCAAATTCCGGATTCTATGAAAGCATGCTGGCAACGGGCGGCAAAGGCCCGATCGACGATCGTTGCGCATCGATGCAACAGCAGAATATTTGGGAGGAATCATGATCGCTTTCTGGCGCGTCGCTGTCCTATGTCTCGTCTGCCTCGCAGCCGCACCTGCCTCCGCCGCCGACTACCCCAATCGCCCGGTGCGCTGGCTGATCGGTTTTGCGGCCGGCGGACCGGTCGACATCGTGGCACGCATCATGGCGCAGTGGCTGTCGGAGCGTTTCGGCCAGCAATTCGTGGTGGAAAACCGCGCCGGCTCCGGCGGCAATCTCGCCGCGGCGGCCGCGGTCAACTCGCCGCCGGACGGCTACACGCTGTTGTTCGTCGCGCCGAACAACGCGATCTCCGCCTCGCTGTACAAGAAGCTGCCCTATGATTTCATCCGTGACACCGTGCCGGTCGCCAGCATCATGCAGCTCACCAACATGCTGGTGGTGTCGAACGCGATGCCGGCCAAAACCGTCCAGGAATTCATCGACTACTGCAAGGCCAATCCCGGCAAGGTGTCTTATGCGTCATCGGGCAACGGCACCTCGGTGCACATGTCGGCGGAACTGTTCAAGGCGCTGACCAAGTGCGACATGATCCATGTGCCCTATCGCGGCTCGGCGATCGCGTTTCCCGACATCATCTCCAACAAGGTACAGCTGATCTTCGACAACCTGCCCTCGGCGCTGGAGCAAGCGCGCGGCGGCACCGTGCGCGCGCTTGGCGTCACCTCGCCGCAGCGCTGGCCCAGCGTGCCCGACGTTCCGGCAATCGCCGAGACCGTGCCGGGCTTCGAGTCGGTCGGCTTCTACGGCATCTCCGCGCCCAAGGGTACGCCGCCGGAGATCGTGGAGATCCTCAACAAGGCGGTGGGCGAAGCGCTGAAGGATCCCAAACTGGTGGCAAGACTCGGCGAGGTCGGCGGCCTGCCGAAACCGATGACGCCTGCGGAGTTCGGCAAGCTCGTCGCCGACGAGACCGAGAAATGGCGGAAGGTGGTGGAGTTTTCGGGCGTATCGGTGGATTGAGACAACCCAAACTAGTGCCCCGGACGCGGCACTACGCGCTTGCGCTGCTCCGTAGATCCGGGGCACGAGGCTTATTGCACGCTCACCGCCACCAGCGCGACGCAAGGGCATCGCCGAAGTTCCGGCGGGGACGCGGCATTGCCGGATCGCAGCCGGCCATGTAAGGGGTGCTGGCACCGCAGCGCTCGCCCGCGACGCCCGGCGGGGCCTGTAGCTCAATGGTTAGAGCCGGCCGCTCATAACGGTCTGGTTGCAGGTTCGAGTCCTGCCGGGCCCAC
>JAQGKA010000515.1 GCA_028290355.1 Tardiphaga sp.
AGCGAGGAGCTTCAACCCGATCCCATCCCGAACTCGGCCGTTAAACTCCTCAGCGCCAATGGTACTATGGCTTAAGCCCTGGGAGAGTAGGTCGCTGCCAGGCCTGCAAAGGACAAAGATTTCCTCAATTACGATATCATGATCAAACAAAACGCCGCTCCTTCGGGACGCGGCGTTTTTTTTGTGTCTGCAGTTTGGCCGTTTTCACCCGGCAGCAGGCGAGCGCTGACCCGCTTCGTCGCAAGAGCTTCTCGCCATCACGAACTTGGCGTTTGGATGAAATCATTCAGCCACGATTCACCTCCAGGATTCCATCCTGCGTTCCGCGGGCCCAATGAACCGGCCCCCGGTCGTGATGGACACATCCAGATCGCGTCAGCAGCCGAGGAGATTGTCATGCGTTCTTTCATCGTTCCCGTGGTCGCTGCCCTGGGCATCGGCAGCCTTGCGATTTCGGTCGCCGCTATCGGCAGCGGCGCGGTGCTGGCGCAGGCCGCCAAACAGGCGCCCGCTGCCAAGCCAGCTGTAGCCGCGCCGGCGGTAGCGCCTGCCGCTGAAGCACCGGCGCCGAAGCAGATCGCACTGACTGAAAAGCAGATCGAATCCGTGCTGGCCGCGCAAAAGGATCTCGACGCCGTCACAGAAAAATTGCCGGAGGGCGCCGCGGCCAAACCCGACCCCAAAGTGGTGGCGCAGCTCGAGGACGTCTCCAGGAAATACGGCTTCGCCAGCTACGGCGAATACAACGACGTCGTCGAGAACATCAGCCTGGTGCTGAACGGCTTCGATCCGCAGACCAAGAAATATGTCGGCGCAGAGGCCGTGATCAAGCAGCAGATGGCCGCCGTGCAGGCCGACAAGAAAATGCCGGCCAAGGACAAGAAAACGGCGCTGGCCGACCTGAACGACGCCTTGAAATCCCCGCCCCCGGCGATTGAGAACAAGGCCAACATCGACCTCGTCGGCAAATATTACGACAAGCTGTTCGCGGCGATGCAGGAAGACGAATAGGGCGACTCATTCTCCCCGCGCCGTCCCGGCAAGCGAGCTTGCGAGCGTAAGCCGGGACCCCTGCGCCGTGTGCTCTCGTTTAGCCCGCTGGGACAGAGGCCTTCGGTAATCAGGCACGCCAGGGGTTATGGGTCCCGGCGTTCGCCGGGACGACAGTGGAGGGGCCGCGCCGAATTATCGACTTGGCCTGCCCTCGATACTTGTCTAAGCCGACGTCATCTTTTCTCAGACGTGCGAGACCGCCATGCAAGACAACCCCAATCCGAAGGACCGGCCCGCCCTCCCGCTGAAGGGCTACAGCCTGATGGACTTCAAGCCCGATCCGACCGTGGTCGGTATTGCGTTCGAGACCGAACAGGGGCCCTTCATGTTCGTTGCCACCCGCGAGATCCTGGAAACCCTGGGGCAGGCCTTTACCCACAAGGCGGCGTCGATGCCGTCGCAGACCCAGAGCTGACGCAAGGCTGTTCGCCGCTCCGGAATCGGGTGGCGAACGACTCTCGATCGTCGCAAACTGCGGGAAATCATCCAGCCGCGCGTGCCTGCGCGAACCGATGGAGCCAGCCATGACCGACGTTCAATTCACCCTGTTCGACACCGCGATCGGCCGCTGCGGAATCGTCTGGGCTGACAGTGGTATCGTTTCCGTGCAACTGCCGCAGCCCAATGAGGCGCAGACCCGGGTCCGGATCAAGCAGCGCCACGGCAGCATCGAAGAAGCCGCGCCGCCGCCGGCGGTGCAGGACGCCATCGACGGCATCGTCACGCTGCTCGAGGGCAAGCCGGCCGACCTCTCGGCTGTTGACCTCGATCTCCGCGACTCCCCGGATTTCAATCGCAACGTCTACGCCATCACCCGGACCATTCCGCCCGGCGAGACTCTGACCTACGGCGATATCGCCAGGAAGCTCGGTGGCGTGGAACTGTCGCGCAATGTCGGGACGGCATTGGGACAGAACCCCTGTCCCATCGTGGTGCCGTGCCACCGGGTGCTCGCCGCCGGCGGCAAGCCCGGCGGCTTTTCCGCCAATGGCGGAGTCGTCACCAAGCTGAAGATGCTGGCCATCGAAGGCGCCTACGTGAATCACACGCCGACGCTGTTCGACTGAGCGAACCGCACTCCGCCACAGGTTTGCCGCAAGCTTTGCGGCAAAATCCGGCTCACGCGGCAGGCGGAATCGACAGCTTCACAGACGGCCGCTGCAGCATTTTTTCATGAAATGCATCGAGCTTGGGAAATGCCTTGCGCCATCCGCAATCCGGAAAGCGGAAGTCGGCATAACCCAACACGCAAGTGAGTGCGATCTGCGTGATATCGAGCGGCCGCGACAAAACCTCAGGCTGATTTTCGAATCGCGTCAGGCCCTGCCACGCGCGATCCCACTGATCGTCGACCCACTTCGGCCACTGCAGTTCCTTTGGACGCACGCCGACTTCATAGCGGCACAACAGCATCGCATCGGTCATGCCCTGGATCATCGAATGCTCGCTCTTCACCCGCCAGCGCGCCGCGCCCGACTTCGGGATCAGCTTGCCGCCGGCGAGTTCGTCGAGATATTCGACGATCACGTAGGAATCGACGATGACGTTGCCATCATCGAGGATCAGCGCCGGCAGTTTGCGCAGCGGGCTGATGTCATGGGCATATTGTTCGTTCGGCTCGGTCGGCGCGACCTTTGCGGGGACCAGTTCGATCTTGTCGATCAATCCGAGTTCGATCGCTGCGATGCGCACCTTGCGTGCGAATGGCGAGCCTGGCGAGAATGTCAGCTTCATGAGTATGCGTCCTTTGAGTGAGAAGCTTCGTCATCCTCGCCTGAACGCAATTGCGTTCAGGCTGGAGGTGCTCGCTGTCTTCGGCGAGCCTCGAAGGATGTTTGTTCAGCGCCTGCTGCCATCCTTCGAGGCGCGCAAGGGCGCGCACCTCAGGATGACGGTGAGCCAGCGGTCAGCCTTACGCGGCAACCACTTTCTGCTTCTGCTCGCCGAGGCCCTCGATGCCGAGCGTCATGACGTCGCCGACGTTGAGGAATTTCGGCGGCTTCATGCCGAGGCCAACGCCGGGCGGCGTGCCCGTGGTGATGATGTCGCCGGGCATCAGCGTCATGATTTCTGACAGGTACGAGACGATCTTCGGCACGTTGAAGATCATGGTCGCGGTCGAGCCGGTCTGGCAGCGCTGGCCGTTGACGTCGAGATACATGCTGAGCTTATGCACGTCGGCGACTTCATCGGCAGTGACAAGCCAGGGACCGAGCGGCCCGAACGTGTCGTGCGATTTGCCCTTGGTCCACTGGCCGCCGCGCTCGATCTGGAAGAAGCGCTCGGAGACGTCGTTGCAGACCGCGTAGCCGGCGACATGCTTCAGCGCGTCGGCTTCGGTGATGTATTTGGCGCGGGTGCCGATGATGATGGCGAGTTCGACTTCCCAGTCCAGCTTGGTCGAGCCGCGCGGCTTTTCGACATCGTCGTTCGGGCCGCACAGGCTGTTGAGGGCCTTCATGAAAACGATCGGCTCCGACGGAATCGCCATGCCGGCTTCTTTGGCGTGGTCGACATAGTTCAGGCCGATGGCGAGAAATTTCGGCTTGCCGCCGACCGGCGAGCCCAGGCGCGGCGAGCCGCTGACCAGCGGCAGCGAGGCCGGATCAAGCGCAGCCAGTTTAGCCAGGCTTGAAGGCGAGAACACATCGTCAGCCAGATCCTTCACCTGCCCCGCGAGGTCGCGCAGCTTGCCGTCTTTGTCGATCAGTCCCGGCTTTTCGCTGCCGAAGGCGCCGTATCTCACCAATTTCATTGTTCTCTCCCTGAGGTCTTCTTGGCCTGAAATGTCATGGAACACAGCGCGGCGAAATTCAACCGCCACCCGCGTGTGCTAGGGCTGCAAAGCGGCAAATTTGAAGACTTCGCCGGCGCGCTGGATGTAGCCGGCGCCAAAGTGGCCGCCGATCACCAGCGTTTGCGTGTCGGCAAAGCGCGAAAACAATTCGCGCCGCGTTGCAGCAGATTCGATGGGATCGGAATCTACGGTCGACGACCACTCCAGGTGCGCCATCTGTACGGGATGGTGGGCGACGTCGCCGGTCAGCAGCACTTGCTCGCCGGCGGATTTAATCAGGATGCTCATGTGGCCGGGACTGTGACCCGGCGTCGGGATCAGCGTGATCTCGTCGGACAGTTGCTGATCGCTGGCGACCAGCTCGGCGCGGCCGGCATCGACGATCGGCTTGACGGAATCGTTGAATACCGCGGCATGCTCGGGCTTGTCGCTGTGCGCCTTCCAGTGTTCGTATTCGTTCTTGCCGAAGACATAACGGGCGTTGGGAAATGTCGGCACCCAGTGGCCATCGACCAGCTTCGTGTTCCAGCCGACGTGATCGACATGCAGATGCGTGCACAGCACCATGTCGATGCTCTCAGGCGGAAAGCCGGCGGCGGTCATGTCCTGCAGGAACGGCGTGTGGCGATGATTCCAGATCGGCACCGACCGGCCTTCCTTGTCATTGCCCAGACATGTATCGACCACGATGCGCTGCGTCGGTGTTTCCACCACCAGCGACTGAATCGTCATTTTCAGCCGGCCTTCGGTGTTGGCGAAGTGCGGGATCAGCCAGGGCAGCTTCTGTACCTCGTCGGGCCCGACCTGCGGCAGGATAAAGCGCGTGCCGCCGATGGTTTCCAGCTCGACGATCTTCGTGATCCTGACCTTGCCGACCGTCCAATTCATCCAGCGTTCTCCCGCTTCTTTTGCGCCGGAAGATGCTGGTTTCTCAGGCGTAGCGCAATGGATCATCTTGCAGGGCTGCGCGTTGTGTCGATCTGCAAAGAGGAGGGTGCGATGCCAGAACTCACGATTTCGTCCGACCAGGTCGCCTTCTTGATCGAAAAAGCCCGGCAATTCGATGCCAAGGATATCGTCTCGGACCCCGATTCCGGCTCGAATGGCGCCGATGACGACATGATCGACGTGCTCGAAGACAATGCCGGCGATCCCGTGGTGCGCGAGATTTACGGTTTCATCGCCGCGCTAACCGAGGATGAGCAGATTGACCTCGTCGCTCTGATGCGGCTTGGCCGTGGCGATGGCACCATCGAGGAATGGGTGGAGTTGCGGCGCGAAGCCGCCGAAGGCCGCAACGGTCACACCGCGCGCTATCTGCTCGGCGAGCCCTTGCTGGGCGATCTGCTGGCGGAAGGTCTCGATCAGTTCGGCATCTCGTGGGCCGACGAGCGGACCACGCCGGTCCGTTGAGTTTTCTCTGGACGCTTTGACGGTCGGCGAGGATTTCGCCGACCGCCATTTTGCGCTGCTGCTTACATCGTGCCGGGGAACGCGCCGCCGTCGAGCACGATGTTCTGGCCGGTGATGAAGCCTGCCTTGGCACCGCACAGGAAGGCGCAGGTGAGGCCAAATTCCTCGGGGTCGCCGAAGCGGCCGGAGGGATTTTCGCTGGCGCGCTTTGCCAGAATCTCGTCGATCGACAGGCCGGTGGCCTTGGTCTGGCCGGCAGCCACACCGCGCAGTCGGTCGGTGTTGAACGGGCCCGGCAGCAGGCCGTTGATGGTGACATTTTCGCGCACGGTCTTGCGCGAGAGGCCGGCGACAAAGCCGGTGAGGCCGCTGCGCGCGCCGTTGGACAGGCCCAGCACATCGATCGGCGCCTTCACGGCGGCCGAAGTGATGTTGACGATGCGGCCGAATTTTCGCGACATCATGCCGTCCACCGTCGCCTTGATCAGCTCGATCGGCGTCAGCATGTTGGCGTCAATCGCCTTCAGCCAGTCGTCGCGGGTCCAGTTGCGGAAATCGCCGGGGGGCGGACCGCCGGCGTTGTTGACCAGAATGTCGATCTGGCCGGCAGCCTTCAGCGCGGTCTCGCGACCTTCCAGCGTGGTGATGTCGCCGACGACTTCGGTGACCTCGACGCCCGGATAGGCCTTGCGGATTTCCGCGGCAGTCGCCGCCAGCGCCTCGGCGCCGCGCGCGGTCAGCGTGACATGCACGCCCTCTCCCGCCAGCGCCACAGCGCAGGCGCGGCCGAGGCCCTTGCTCGATGCGCACACCAGCGCGCGGCGGCCCTTGATTCCCAGATCCACGATGTCACTCCTGAAGGTTTTCGAGTTTGCGAGAGGCAGACAGGCGGGCGTTATAGCCGGTCCGGCCGGGCATGATAAGGGCGCGGGCTTCATGGCGGCCACGCTGCTCCCGGCTAGATCCGGCGCTCGCGCTTCCACCTGTCGATGTAAGCCGTGACGTCCGGCGGCAGCGATTTGAAACCTTTTTGCCCGGCCAGTAACAGCCACGGCCGCAGCTGCGAACCGGTCATATAGGAAGGCTGCATGCTGGCCGGCAGCATCAGTTCGAAGATCAGCACCAGCGTTACCGCGATCAGACCGACACGGACAGCGCCAAGCGCTGCGCCGGCGAGGCGATCGCCGATGCCGATGTCAGGCCCGATCATGTCATCGATCGCCATCCGCAGCACCGAGCCCAGCACGATTCCAGAGACGAGAAACGCGCCGAAGAACAGCAGGGAATTCTGCACCGTCGCGGCGCCCGCATTTGTGTCGATCTGCGGGGCGATCAGCTTTGTCGCCAGGGCGGCAATCGGCATGGCGAGGAAATAGCCCAGGATCGTCACGACGCTGCGCAACAAGCCGGCGCGGAAGCCGATCACCATCGCGGCCACAAGACCGATGTAAACGATGGCATCGAAACTGTTCATCGCCGCCTCGCTTTCGTCCGCCCGACAATTCCGCGTTGCAGAAATTGGTCGGGGCTGCGTCGGTTTGCGATCCTCGCAAGGCCCTGTATCAGTAGGAAAAATCAACGGGGAGTTCGCCATGTCCGGAATATTCGACGTCGGTAAAGAAATCATCCTCGTCACCGGCGCCTCGCAGGGGTTGGGGCGGCAGTTCGCGCGGGTGCTGTCGGCCCATGGCGCCGCCGTGGTGCTGGCGGCGCGGCAGACCGCCAAGCTGAAGAGCCTCGAAGACGAGATCATCGGCAAGGGGGGCCGCGCGGTCGCGGTGCAGATGGATGTCACCGACACCGCCTCGATCAGCCAGGCGATCGACGCCGCCGAAGCGGCGCTAGGCCCCGTCAGCGTGCTGATCAACAATGCCGGCATCGCCGTGGAGAAGCTCGCAGTGGATCAGACCGAAGCCGACTGGGACGCCGTGATCGGCGCCAACCTGAAGGGCGCCTATTTCACCGCCACCGAAATTGCACGGCGGATGATCGCGCGGAAGCAGGAGGGCAACATCGTCAACGTCGCTTCCGTGCTCGGCTTCGGCGTGATGAAGTTCGTCTCGCCCTACACCATCTCCAAGGCCGGTATCGTGCAGGCCACCAAGGCATTGGCGCTGGAACTCGCCGGCAACCGGATTCGCGTCAACGCGCTGGCGCCAGGCTATATCGACACCGACATGAACCACGAATTCTGGGCCACGCCGCCGGGCGAAAAACTGGCGAAGCGAATCCCGCAGCGCCGGGTCGGCCATGAGGCCGACCTCGATGGCGCGATCCTGCTGCTGGCGTCCAACGCCTCGCGCTACATGACAGGCAGCGTGGTTACGGTGGATGGCGGGTTTTTGCTGACGTAGTTACGGGCTAGAAGCCGCCACCGCTCGGGATCTCAGCGAGACGCCATACACCCAGACTCTTGTCACGCCAGCCGCCGCCGGCCTCGTTGCAATTCTCGTTGATGAGATCGATCGGCGGTCCCCATGCAAACGGCGGGCGCGCGAAATTCAGCGCGCCAGTCGCCGTCCTCGCAATCCGCGTTGCTCTGCCACTCCGGAAAGGTCGTCGCGATCAG
>JAQGKA010000537.1 GCA_028290355.1 Tardiphaga sp.
AGAAGATGGAAACCATCGGCCAGCTCACCGGCGGCGTCGCCCATGACTTCAACAATCTCTTGATGGCGGTGATGGGCAATCTGGAATTGCTGCGCAAGCGCATCCCCGACGATCCCCGCCTGCATCGCCTGATCAACGGCGCGCTGCAGGGCGCGGAGCGCGGCGCGTCGCTGACGCAGCGATTGCTGGCCTTCGCACGGCAGCAGGATCTCAAGGCGGAGGCGGTCGATCTCGGTGGACTCGTGCGCGGCATGATCGATTTGCTGGAGCGCTCGCTCGGCCCGCGCGTGGCGCTGCGGCTCAGCATTCCCGACGTTCTGCCGCCGGCGCGGATCGATGCCAACCAGCTCGAGCTGGCGATCCTGAACCTCGCCATCAACGCCCGCGACGCCATGCAGGATGGCGGCTCGATCGATATCAAGGTGTCCGAGCACATGGTCGGTAATCTCGATCCGGCCTTGAAACCCGGCGCCTATCTGAAAGTCTCGGTCATCGACACTGGCGGAGGCATGTCACCGGAGATTTTGAAGAAGGCGATCGAGCCGTTCTTCTCCACCAAGCCGCTCGGCAAGGGCACCGGCCTCGGACTCTCCATGGTGCATGGCCTCGCGGTGCAGCTCGGTGGCACGCTGGAACTGTCCAGCGTGGTCGGCTGCGGCACCACGGCGACTCTCATTCTGCCGGTCACCACCAGGACGGCGGAAGCCTCCGGGCCGGAGCACATCACGCGCAACGCCGCGCGCTCCGCGGTGATCCTGTTCGTCGATGACGATCCGCTGATCGCGATGTCGACGACGGAGATGCTGGAGGACCTCGGCCATCGTGTCATCCCGGCTAATTCCGGCCGCCACGCGCTGGATATTCTGAGGAGCGAGCAGCCGCTCGATCTGATGATGACTGATCACGTGATGCCGGGGATGACCGGCATCGAACTGGCCGCCGCCTCGCGCGAGGTGCGCCCCTCGCTGCCGATCCTGCTCGCCACCGGCTATGCCGACCTGCCCGAAGGCGCGCAACTCGACCTGCCGCGATTGGCCAAACCCTATCATCAGGAACAGCTCCGCGACCGGCTCGATCAGCTGCTGGGATGATCGCGGCGTCGGCCTGCGCCCAAAGGTTAACGAGCTTAACCAAGTGTTAACCGGCTTCGGACCAACAATGCGCTGCGTAGGATTCTACCGCAGCTCAAGGAATCGACATGGACCTCGAAGCCCATTTCGCGAAGACGCCGGCGACGATCGAAGAGATCAAGGCGCGCGTCGCCCTGGCGTTCGGCCGTCATCCGCTGTGCCGTGACGTCGAATTCGACATCGTCAGCACGCCGCGCGCCGCCAAGGGCGCGAACTGGACGATCTGCATGCAATCGGTGGCGCCGGATGCGCTCTGGGAGGCCTCCGACATCGTTTCCGACATCCAGGAAGCCTACGTCCTCGCTGCAGCGGCCTGATCGGCCTGCCGTATCTTGGTACCGGCGAAACGTGGTTAGCCTTAATTAATCTCCATTTATAGGGACGATGGACGCTGAGTTCATCGACGGACGGAGATCGGCTTGACGCGCACCCTGACCTTTCTGGCCCTCGGATGTCTGCTGGTAGTGGGCGTTGCCGTAGCCAGCATTGTCGGACGCGACAGCGTACCGACGGCCCAGTTCGACGAAACCGCGCAAAGTTCGGTCGCGGTGGCCAGAGGCCCCGTCTCCAACAAGCAGGGCAAGAAGGACAGACTGCCGGTGGGCGCCGTGATGGCCTCGCTGGAGCCGCCGCAGGCCGCATTGAGCGAACCGCTACGGCAGGCCTTTGCGTCCGACAGCCCTGTTGCCACCCCCGGCTCGACGGTTCTCGCGCCGATCGAGATTCCGCAGCCGCCGGCGAAGCCGAAACTGGCCGCCAAGCCCGTGCAGAAAAACTACACGCTGCTCAGCGACGCGCAGATCGCCGCCATCAAGGGCCGGCTCAATCTGACCGCGGCGCAGGAGCAAAGCTGGCCGGCCGTCGAAAGCGCGTTGCGCGCGGTGGCGCGCAAGATCCACGACACCAAGCAGGCCAATCCGGCTGCCGGCAGCCCGCCGATCGATCCGGCCAGCGCCGAAGTGCAGCAGCTGAAATCGGCAGCGATGCCGCTGCTGTTTCAATTGCGCGAAGACCAGAAGCGCGAGGTGCGATCGCTCGCCCGCCTCATCGGACTGGAAGCGGTGGCGTCGGCAATCTGACGCGATGCCTCAGGCGACGGCGACTATCGGCGCGTTGGCATTCTTCGCATTTGCTTTCGCGATCAGCTGATAGGAATGCAGCCGCGTGGCGTGATCGTAGACATCCGACACCACCATCAGCTCATCCGCGCCGGTCTCGGCGATCAGCGCCGCCAATCCCGCGCGAACAGTCTCGGGCGATCCGACGATCGAGCGCGCCAGCATCCGCATCGCCTGCGCCTTCTCGGCCGGCGACCAGTAGGTCTCGATGTCGTCGATCGGCGGCTGGCTCAGCCCGCGGGTGCCGCGGAACATGTTGGTGAACGACATCTGCTGCGTCGTCGCCAAGCGTTTAGCTTCCTTGTCGGTGTCGGCGGCGATGATGTTGACGCCGACCATGGCATGGGGCTTCGCCAGCTGCTCCGAGGGTTCGAAGCGCTCGCGATAGATCTGCAGCGCCTGCAAAAGTTGCTCCGGTGCGAAATGCGACGCGAAGGCGTAAGGCAGGCCCAAGGCAGCAGCGAGCTGCGCGCCATAGGTGCTGGAGCCGAGGATCCACAGCGGCACGTCGGTACCCGCCGCTGGCACTGCCTGGACGTTCTGGTTCGGTCCGGCGGGGGCGAAGAACGCCTGCAGCTCCAGCACGTCCTGCGGGAAATTGTCGGAGCTCTGCAAGGTCCGGCGCAAGGCGCGGACGGTGATCTGGTCGGTGCCCGGCGCGCGACCGAGGCCGAGGTCGATGCGGCCGGGATATAGCCGCGCCAGGGTGCCAAACTGTTCGGCGATGATGATCGGGGCATGGTTTGGCAACATGATGCCGCCGGCGCCGACGCGAATGGTCCGCGTTCCCGCCGCGATATGGCTGATGACCACCGCAGTGGCGGCGCTGGCGATGCCAGCCATGTTATGGTGCTCGGCGACCCAGAAGCGTTGATAACCCCACGTTTCGGCATGGGCGGCGAGGTCGCGCGCATTGTCGAGCGCCCCGCGTGCGTCGGTGTTTTCGGTGACGCGGACGAGGTCGAGGATCGAAAGTGCGGTCATAAGCGGGCTCCTGCTGCGATGGGTATCTAGGAGCAGCGGCGGCCGGTTACCAGCCGGTCATCGAAGATTGACGCGCGGTCCAGATATGCATCAGCAATCAGGCGAAGGCCGCAATGCTCACGGGCCGACCCGCACAGCGGCGGAGCGATGAACACCGGAGGAAATGCTTCTGAGGGACCGGCGCGCGAAGACCCGCGAACTTCGTCTCAACATTCGATAGTTTCAGGCGAGGTACACGATAGCCAAGATAACCGCGATCGTTGCCGCCATTTCCAGCGCACATTTCCAAAACTGGCGTGCCGAATGCTGTGCGCGGTGATGTTGCGATCCCGGAATATATGCACCGTAGAGCGCCAGAGAAACGCGATCGCAGGTCATTGTCGTTTCCCGTGCTTCGTCGTCGTTTTTGATCGATGGCGCACGTCTTTTCATTGGTGCGGTGAACTTTCCAGCTGGACGACGGGCGTCCCAATTCCATGGGGCGCCCGTCGACTGACATCAAAAAGAAACCCCGATGGCTGGCGATCATTCGTCACGCAATGGAATGATCATGCTCGGAAGATAACGGCCCTCATCCGTTGCGAAACGCGTAGCCATAGCCGTTGAGCGCTGGCGCACCGCCAAGATGGGCGTAAAGGACTTTGGACCCCTCCGGGAAATACCCCTTCTTGACGAGATCAATCATGCCCTGCATGGACTTACCCTCGTAGACGGGATCGGTAATCATGCCTTCAAGACGCGCGCAGAGACGGATGGCGTCCTTCGTCTCCTCCGAGGGGACGCCGTAGACCGGATACGCATAGTCCTCGATGAGAACAACATCGTCTTCGACAATATTCTTTCCCAGCTCGACCAGCTTTGCGGTGTTCTGGGCGATATCGAGCACCTGTGCCTTGGTCTGGGCCGGGGTAAACGACGCGTCGATGCCGATGACCTTGCGTTCCCGGCCGTCTTTGGCGAAGCCCACCAGCATGCCGGCATGGGTCGAACCGGTGACGGTGCAGACGACGATATAGTCGAAAGCGAAACCGAGCTCCTTCTCTTGCGCACGAACTTCTTCGGCGAATCCGACATAGCCGAGACCGCCATACTTGTGCACGGAGGCTCCCGCCGGGATCGCGTAGGGCTTGCCGCCCTTGGCCTTCACGTCCGCGATCGCCTGCTCCCAGCTTTCCCGGATGCCGATATCGAATCCCTCGTCGACCATCTGGACGTCGGCGCCCATGACCCGGCTGAGAAGAATATTGCCGACCCGGTCATAAACCGCATCCTCGTGAGGTACCCAGCTTTCCTGGACGAGCCGGCACTTCATGCCGATCTTCGCCGCGACGGCGGCGACCATCCGCGTATGGTTCGACTGCACGCCGCCGATCGAAACCAGTGTGTCGGCGTTGGAAGCTATCGCATCGGGGATGATGTATTCGAGCTTGCGCAACTTGTTGCCGCCGAAGGC
The DNA here is from genome assembly GCA_028290355.1 of Tardiphaga sp. Classification (GTDB taxonomy): domain Bacteria; phylum Pseudomonadota; class Alphaproteobacteria; order Rhizobiales; family Xanthobacteraceae; genus Tardiphaga. The sequence continues at coordinate 4,686 of JAQGKA010000537.1, forward strand.
CAGACCGGAGTTGCAGTCTTCGCGCTTCGCGTAGAGGTCGACCTTGCCGCCGAGATGCGCGGTGAGGCGTTCCATCATCTCAATATGCGTTGGTCCGAAGGTCAGTGGGTAGCGCGCGAATTTCTCCAGCATTTTGGGAGTCTCTCAGTCGTTGCGATGCGCTGAATATGGCATTTTACGTGAGAAAGGTGCTCTCGAAATTCGCGGCTCGTATTGCTAAAATTCCTTATAGAATTCTATATTTCGGTATAAATCCAAGATTGAATAAGCAATAATGAGGGATTCTTCCATGCGCTCGGAACTCGACCGAACCGATCTTAAAATGCTGCGACTGCTTCAAGGCAATGGCCGGCTTTCGAACGCAGAACTGGCGCAGTTGGTGGATGTCAGCCCCGCAACCTGCCACCGGCGAACGCAGTCACTGTTCGATGAAGGCTATATAAAATCTGTCCGGGCGGTGATTGTGCCGAACAAGGTCGACAAGGGCGCGCTGGTCATGGTCGGCGTCGTTCTCGACCGCTCGACGCCCGAGAGTTTCGCGGCATTTGAAAAAGCCGTCGCCAAATTGAAGTTCATTCTTGATTGCCATCTGGTCGCCGGCGACTTCGACTATTTCCTGAAGATCAGGGTCGGAGACATGGCGGATTTCAACCGGATTCATGGCGACCAATTAATTGCGCTGCCCGGAGTCCGACAAACGAGAACGTTCTTCGTGATGAAGGAGGTTGTCGACAATGCTCCGCTGGAGTTTTGATCCGCAGCGCGAAGGATCCCATTCCGTCGATCGCGCTCCGACAGCTCATTGCCGGCGTTACCAACGTCCTTCGGGCGCTCACGATGGTGCCCCGCTGAAGGCTGGATATTCTGATTGATCCGAAAGAGAATAGCCGGATCGTATTTTCTCTACGAGGCCTCCGCCTCCGATTGCCGCGCGCTATCAGGACATCAGTAACGGTGCCGCTGATAGACCTTCGCTTGGAGATCGCGATGTCTTTTGGCGTCCATATAAGAACCTTCTGCAAGCCACTTGAATGCCATACAGCAGTCATCCTTGCTCGGCACGTTTTCACGCGATCAAGTCTAACATATGCATTTCTTTCAAGGGCGCCGCTCGTGAAGGCTTGCAGTATGAGGCCGCCGGGGACGCCAGATCTGAAGATGTATGTTAGCAAGCAGATGAAAGAAGCTTTGAAAAAGATGCCATGTAAGGGGCGCGAGGCACATCGTTCCACCTTCAAGGCACTACGAAAGGCCGGATTGGTCGTTCTGGAGCCTGCGGAATCGTCTCGGGAATTTCCAAAGGAATACAGACTTACCAACGAAGGGCGAAAAATTATTCGAAAGATCGAAACATGATCTCATGGGCTGTCCACTGTGTACAATATTGGACAGACAATGCTTAGCAGCAGGTATATATGTAGTATGTCGCTGAAAGTTTGTGCCGACAATGCAACATTCAATCGATAATGCGGCGCTGAGGCGCGATTTTTCGATCCGTTACTGTAGCGTTTCCTTCGCGGTGGTCCGCGGGTTGGGTTTGGTCGAGAATTTTCGATTGCAGAAGAAAAAGCGAACGTTCCAGCTTTATGCCAGCTCTCAATTGCGTCGCCCTCTTTAAAGCCAGACCTTTGGCGTGCACCTCTGAAAGATCGCGAGCCAGTTCCTCAAATTGACCGGCCAGAACTATCCAATTGACCGAATTGCGGTTTGCGGAGGAAAACATCAGTTGCTCCCCTGTGCGCGGTATTAAGGTCAACAAACTGCCATAAAAGCGGCAGTCTGTCATGTTGGCGCTGCAGTTCAAATTTTTTTGAATTCGAAATGGAGCGCGACGGTATGGGAAGGCTGCTGTAGGAGGCGAGAGTGCACCATCGAATGGATGCTTTGGAGGACATCAGCCTTGATGAGCTTCGAGCAATGCCGCTGGACAGTCTATGGTTTCTCCATGAGAACGTCGCTGTCGTGCTTACCGAGAAAATCCATCTGGAGCTTTCAGATTTAAGACGCCGGTTGGCTAAGCCGCTCAACGAGCTACACAAGTACACGCAATGAACTGTTCTGGCCTCGTCTTCGGTAAGGCGGCCAGAACGGTGGTTGCGATCTCCGAAAAATGCCACTGAACCAAACATCGCCGCTGGGCGAGGTGTAAATTGTAAATACAAGTGCCCTTGCTTGGATCATGGCTCGACGCGAGCGATGTTTGTCAAAGTTGCTTCCTGTGGTCCGCCCCAATCAGTGGACGAACGAGCGTGCAACATTCGTTCACGCTCAATACCCAACCGAAGTTGCCCAAGCCGTTTCTCGATAAGAGCCTGGTCCTCGCCGGTTGTTAGCTTGCCAGCAAGCGTCCTCAGCTTCGCGGCAACTACCATCCAACTAAAACTCCTGTCGACAATGGGGAACATTCTGCTCTCCTGATGTCTGAAAATAACAACAAAATGCCACAAATTTAACATTGAGTCTGTCGGCGAGCGTACGCAGACATTTGATTTTATGCTCGTGTCTGTATTTTTCCCCACGGTATCATTTTGCAGCTGGAGTTGGCTGATGGGGAGCGACCCGGATCAGAGGAAGCTAATCTTGGCCAACTTAAGTTTGGACGAGCTCCGCGCCTTGTCGGTTGAAAACCTTTGGCTGCTTCATGAGCAAATTTGTCGGGTGCTCAGTGAGAAGATGAATGATGAGTTGAAAAGCCTGTCCCGCCTGGACCGCGCAACCTGAGCGGCCGCAAGTTAGACTCAAGCCAACGCTACGATGTTTCCCAGAACGATCCGAATTCTTCGGGCGATTGATTGAGCCAGAGAATTGCGTCTCTCGCCTCAAGACACAGCAGTCGATCCTCGGAGTCGGGCGCGCCCTCGGACGACATGTGCAGTAGGAATGTGCCGTCCAGCCTACGCAACAGCGTATCGCGGCCAGTATATTCGGCGAGCGTATCGTAATTTAGGACGGCATACTTGCGGGAAGCCAATATCTGCATCGATCCGAACCGCGGTTGTCCAGGGGGTCTAGCCGGAGGCAACGGCCGCGTATTCCTTGCGTGACTGATAGAATTTCAGAACTTTCCTCGATGTCTCGATGTTAAGCCGGGCAAACTCCTGCCGCATCCGCTCCAGGTCGCCTGACGCAATTCGATGATCGGCTGCACCCAGGAATAGCAACGACATCGTCGTCGACCATGACAGGTCGATCGCCTTGGACAGAATCAGCACCATTTCCCTGTTCTTGTCGGCCAGCGCTCGCTCGACCACGTTAACAGGTAGAGCGCACAACAAGGACAGCGCCACTGTGGCTTCGTGGAACTTGTGCGACTGAGCGTACTCAAAGATCTTGTCTTCATTCAAATTGCCGTATTGATGCAGCGCTCCTACTGTTCGTTTCGCAACGAAGTAGTCTTTCGAGGCTGGTCCGAACTTCGCATGCAGCGCGCCAGTGACATCCGTGACAACGGTTTGAACCTGATTTCCCGCTTCGGGCTGTTCTTGTTCGAGCTTCTTTTTCACATCGTCGGACGCCTTCGCGATCAACTGCTGGAACACGTGCCTGGGGATGTCGGTTCGGGCTCCGAGATTCTCGGCAAGAATGGAATCGCCCTCGGACCGCTTGAGCAGGTGTAGAAAGCCAAGGTCTGAAAAACGGGCGCCGTGATTGGCGGCGACCGAGGCCACTACCTCCTGATTGCCGCGCGCAATCAGCTCATCTGTAACGGTGTCGCTGATGGACCTTCGCTTGGAAATCGCGAGAAGATGTTGCTGGCCTTTGCATCTGGCATTCGCAACTAAGGCTCGAACATCGATGCGCTCCGACTCTCGCAGGATGGGGCCTGCGACGTTGATCGAATCGTCAAACGCAAGCTTCAAGATCACACTAAACGGCGCGTTTTCGCTGTATGCCAGCCGGGTTGCGAGCTGGGAGCGGGCCGCCATCTCGATCTCTTCCGCGAGCCGACCGATCACTTCTCCAAAGATCCAGATTTGCTCTTCGGTGTACCGCCCGGAGATCAACAAATCGGTGGCGTGCCACAAAGCGTTCAAACTGCTTTCCGGCGATCCACGCGAGACCGCGTCGTCTAGTTCTTGCAAAAAGGAACCAGTTTCGGCCATCCGACCACACCTTCAAATACTTGCTGAAATATCACCATCCAAAATTTGCAGCTATCTGTCGTCCCATGATCTGGGCCTTGCCGATAACGCGACCGTCCGCGTAGAGCTGGTCTGCCAAATAGAAGCTCAACGAGATCCCGATCAGAATTGAGACAAGCTTCATGACGGACGTCTCCGGTATAGGCCTCAAACCACCTTCAGCCTGAATCTAACCACGGCTGCGACTGACGTTTCCTCAGCGCCCATCAACCGGCACAACTCATCAAAATCTTCGAGACGGTCGCGTTGCATGAGTTCGGTTGCACGCGCGGTCCATTCGGGGGAGCCCCGCATGGGCGCGACGTGATTGTCCAGGAGGCTTGTGACCCAGCGTTCAACCGGTGGCCCGCCCGATGAAGAATTTTCGGTTCTGCGGCGCATGGAAATGACTTTCTTAGAAAGAGGTCGCGCCTCATCTGGCCACTTCACGGAAGTGAAGGAGCGAGCTTCTGAGGCTGTTTGTCACGCATCTCACGCGGGGTCAGAAATCGAACGCCAATCTCATCCCCGTTCACTCTCACCAACTCGCATCGTCGGAAAGCCAACCCCCTTGGGGTCAGCAGGAGAAAGAACTGCTTGGCAGCAATTCCAGAGAGGGAGCCGTCTACAATAAGACGTGCTCCGGTTTCCGATACGTCACACAGCTTGCAATTACGGCGCCATGTGCCGTCGATACCCATCATCACGGCATCGATTCCGCGTTCGAATGAAACACGGTATTGTTTTCGATCACCCCACACCATCGACAGCTCCCACGCTTCACAGCCAGAGATACGACGTGCAATTGATGCCAGTATCGGCATCCTTGCTTCGAAAATTGAATTGCAGCGCAACTTTAAAAATACGTCCGCAGCGACATTAAATGCCGGGGAAATCCAAAAGACTTCTATTTAACGACGCGATGATGCGCGCGAATCTTTTCTGGAAAGTTAATGTGTTTATTTTCTGGGAGTTTAATGTAGTTATTTGATACCACCACATTAAATGTCGCTTTCCGGACGGAGGGCTTGGCTTGAAGTCCGGTCGGATGTGAAACTCCCGTTGGATCAGCTGTCGTGGAGCCTCCTGGTATTGCCCGTCGTTGAATTGAAGATGGCTCACAAAAAGCGAGGGCGACTCACCCCGCGCTCACTCGCGTTTTTTTTAAATGCCGCTCTGGGTCTCGTGGCCGAGCGAAATCGGCCGCTTGACAATCTCGGTATCGGAAGTGTTATGTTATAACATAACATAAACGATGGTGCTGATGACCATGCGCGTGTCCCGTCGCTTCCCATCCCTCAAAAGACTGTTTGATCTCGATGCAAAAACTCCCCGTCACGGTTTTGTCCGGCTTCCTCGGGGCTGGGAAGACAACTTTGCTGAACCATGTGCTGAACAACCGCCACGGCCTGAAGGTGGCGGTGATTGTAAACGACATGAGCGAGGTGAACATCGATGCCGACCTCGTTCGCGATGGCGGTGCGAATCTGTCGCGAACGGATGAGAAGCTGGTCGAGATGACCAATGGCTGCATCTGCTGCACGCTGCGCGACGATCTGTTGAAGGAAGTGCGCGGCCTCGCCGAGGCCGGTCGCTTCGATTACCTGCTGATCGAATCCACGGGCATTGCCGAGCCGCTGCCGGTCGCCGCCACCTTCGATTTCCGCGACGAGAACGGCGACAGCCTGTCCGATGTCGCGCGGCTCGATACCATGGTGACGGTGGTCGATGCGGTGAACCTGCTGAAGGATTATTCCTCGACGGACTTTCTGCAGGACCGCGGCGAGTCGCTGGAGGGCGACCAGCGCACGCTGGTGGACCTGCTGGTCGAGCAGATCGAATTCGCCGACGTGGTGGTGCTCAACAAGATCGCCGACGCCACGCCAATGCAGCGCGACAACGCGCGAAAAATCATCCGCGCGCTGAATCCCGACGCCGACATCATCGAGGCCGATTTCGCGCAGGTGCCGTTCGACCGCGTGCTCGACACCGGCCGGTTCGACTTCGAAAAGGCTCAGCAGCACCCGCTCTGGTACAAGGAGCTGTACGGTTTTGCCGATCACACGCCGGAGACCGAGGAATATGGCGTGACAAATTTCGTCTATCGCGCGTGGCGGCCGTTCGATCCCGCCAAGTTCCAGGCGTTCCTGCGCGAGACCTGGACCGGCGTGATCCGCAGCAAGGGGCATTTCTGGCTGGCGACGCGACCGCAATGGGTCGGCGAACTCAGCCAGGCCGGCGCCATCGTGCGTTCCGAAGGCATGGGCTTCTGGTGGGCCAACGTGCCCGCCGACAGCTGGCCCGACGATCCCTATTGGCGCCAGTCGCTGAAGAGGAACTGGAACGAGATCTACGGCGACCGCCGGCAGGAAATCGTCTTCATTGGCACCGGCATGGACGAAGCGGATATTCGCCGCCGGCTCGATGCGTGCCTCGTAGCGGGGAAACCGGGGATGGACATCGCGGGCTGGGCTAGCCTGTTCGATCCGTTTCCGGTGTGGAAGCGGGCGGACGAGGTGGGGTGAGTGGACGAGTGGTCTAGTTGGCGAACTGAAAAAGCTTCGTGGTGCCCCTGGCCGGAATCGAACCAGCACTCCTTGCGGAACTCGATTTTGAGTCGAGCGCGTCTACCAATTCCGCCACAGGGGCCATCGGACGCTGGCGGTAAGGCCGGGGTCGCGAAGCGGGCGGAATATAGCGGGCGCTGACTTGAGGTCAACCTTGAGGCCAGCCTTGGGGGTAACCGGCGCGTTGGCGGCAAAACACGCCCAAGAAACACCTCCGGGAAACACCCCATAGTGATCGGGCCTGCCTCGACAGGGTCGGGGACGCGGGATAGGACGCAGGCTCACCTTGGAGAGCGCCGTGACCGCCGAAACCACTTTCAAGCCCGCGCAGGCACGCGGGCAGTCCAATCCGGCGCTGATCGCTGCGCTGGCCGTCGCGATTGTCGCCGCGGCGACGCTGGCCGGCGCCTGGTTCTTCCAACTGGTGCTGGATATCCAGCCCTGTCCGCTCTGCCTGGAGCAGCGCTACGCTTATTACCTTGCGGTGCCGCTGGCCCTGCTGGTTGCAATCGCCGCGGCGAAAGATGCCCCGCGCGCAGTGCTGATTTCAGGGCTCGTGCTGCTGGCGCTGGCGGCGCTCGGCAATGCCGTCCTCGGCGGCTATCATTCCGGCGTCGAATGGGGTTTTTGGCCCGGCCCGACCGATTGTACCGGGCCGGTCGGCAATCTCGGCAGCGCCGGCAGCCTGCTGGAGCGTCTCAACACCGTGAAAGTGATCCGCTGCGACGAGGTGCAGTTTCGCTTTCTTGGCATATCGCTGGCCGGCTACAACGTGCTGATCTCGCTGGTCATCGCGGCTATCGCCGCCTGGGGTATCGGCAAGACAGCGGCGAGGGCCTAATCGTCCAGGTCGTCCTGCGCCTTGCCGAACAGGTGCACGATACCCGGCGTGGCGATCGAGACGAAGATGAAGCGCGACAAATGATGCGCGCCGACGAACACGGGATCGATGTGCAGGGTCAGCGCCAGCGCCAGCATGGCGTCCATCGCGCCCGGCGCGAACGCCACCACGACATCGCTGAGCTTGACGTGGGTGGTCAGCGCGATAGCGGCGACGAACACCGCCGAGATCGTAATGGCCACGGCGAATGAGCCCAGCGCCGCGGCAAGATGGCTGAGGATGGTGCGCGGTTTTATCTTGCCGAAGCGCGAGCCGATCAGGGTGCCGATGCCGACCAACGCAGTAATGTAGGCCCATTGCGGCAAGGTGCCCTCGACCCAGCCGGCGCCGTGCAGCACCGACGACGCCAGCATGGCGCCGAACATCCAGCTCGCCGGAAACTTGATCCAGCGCATCAGCAGCGACACCGCGACGGCCGCGGCCGCCAGTTCGGCCAGCGCCAGCGGGGTTGCCGGAAGGCCGCGCGACGGCAGCGGGCCGTGGCCCATCAGCCCGGTGGCGGCGAGCAACAGCGGCACCGCGGCGGTCAGGATGATCACGCGAAAGATCTGCACCACGGCGATGCCCGCCACATCGGCATTGCGCTCGGTCGCCAGCATGATGATCTGCGACAGCGCGCCGGGGCTGCCGGCCAGCAGCGCCGAGGTGCGGTCCCAACCATGGAAGCGCTGCAGATACAGGCTGCTGCCGAAGGTCGAGCAGAATGTCGCCACCGCGAGCAGCGTGATCGTCACCGGATAGGCGCTGAGGTTCTTCACCATCGTCGGCGACACCATCGATCCCAGCGACATCCCCAGTGTCATCAGGATGACATGCGCCAGTGGCTGCGGCAGGCCGACCGGGCGGCCGGACACGCCGAACGTGGCCACCGCGATCATGGCGCCGGAAATCAGCCCGCCCGGCAGTTCGGCCCAGTAAAACAGCCCGCCGCCAAGCACGCCGATGACGAGCGTCTCGATGGTGGTGAAGGCTTGCGATCGGCTGGGGAGAGGGAGGGGCATTTGCATGAGGGGCTCGATGAGCCCGTCTTATGGCAAAGTCCGCTCGAAGCTACAAATGCGGTTCACGCAGGGCGTCCTCCCGGCTTTCGCTTGCGAGCTCGCTTGCCGGGACGACTTGTTCAGATCTGGCGCGAAAGCCTCAGTTCGCCTTGGCGCCGGTCTTCTTGCATTCGGAGCGGAATTTGCGGCGCTCCTGGCCGTGCAGTCCCTTGGCGTCGGCCTGCTTCGAGCATTCCAGCGAAGCTTCGGTGCGTGGCTTTTCGGCCTTCTTTTCCGGCGCGACCTTGGTTTCGGCGGGCGCCACCTTGGCGGGGGTGGATTTGGTCGTCGGCGTGGCCGCCGGGGTTTGCGCAGAGGCTGTGCCGATCAGCAGCAGCGAAGCGATGGCGGCGACGGCCGTGCGGGAGGAGAAAGTCATCATGGGGGCACCTCGGGTTGAAGAGCCCGCACGGTCGCGCCGCCGGCCTGAACGGCGGGTGAATGAATCGCCGTGTGCGTCGCAGTGCCGATCACGATAATTTTGATACTGGCCAACCGACGCCGTTGGCCCCGCGCCGCCGCCGCGCTAGGATACCGTTCTTGCTATCGCTGTTTTCCAGGGAGAGAACGACAATGACGATTCACACGAAACATTTCTGCGCGGTGGTGTTGTCCGGCTTTGTGATGCTCGCCTTCAGCCCGGCCAATGCCTTGAGCATGTCGGAATGCAGCGCGAAGTACAAAGCGGCGCAGACCGCCGGTACGCTGAATGGCCAGAAGTGGAATGACTTCCGCAAGGCGGAATGCGGCAGCGATGCCGCGGCAACGCCAGCCGCGACAACGACTCCTGCTGCGGCTCCTGCCGCGCCAAAAGCCGTCGAGGCCAAGCCGGCCGCCACGCCAAAGGCAACTGCCGCGCCCGCCGCGGCTCCTGTCGCCACGGGCCCTGCGACCTTCCCCTCGGCGATCGATCCGAAATACGCCAAGGAGCCCGCCGGCAAGGCCCGCATGCACACCTGTGTCGACATGTACAACGCCAACAAGGCCGGCACCGGCAACGGCGGTCTGAAGTGGATCCAGAAGGGCGGCGGCTATTACAGCGAATGCACCAAGAAGCTGAAGGGTGCGGCGTGACGCCTATCGCTTGACGGCGATCAAGACTGCGCCGCAGGCGATCAGGACGATTCCCAGCCATCCGCTGGCGGATGGCCGTTCGCCCAGGAAAGCCACGCCGAAGATCGCCACCAGGACGACACTGAGCTTGTCGACCGGGGCGACCAGCGACGCCGGTCCCAGTTTCAGCGCACGAAAATAGCACAGCCAGGAAGCGCCGGTTCCCAGTCCGGACAAGACCAGAAAAACCCAGGTCCGCGTCGAGATCGACGCGGGCTGCACGAGCTGTCCCGTCGCCAGCAAAATGAAGCCGAGGCTGATGAGGACGACGATGGTGCGGATGAAGGTCGCCAGATCGGAGCTGATGTTCTCGACGCCGATTTTGGCGAAGATGGCTGTCAGCGCCGCGAACACGGCGGACAGGACAGCCCAGACCTGCCACGAATAAGAAGAGCCGAAGTTCATCCTGTCTCCTCGTCGCGCGCCTACGCCGCGCCGAGCGCCCGGGCAATGTTGTAGGTGATCAGGCTTGCCACATAGGCCAGCGCGAACATGTAGACGAAGGTGATGATCATCCAGCGCGCGCTGCCGGTTTCCCGGCGGATCACGGCGAGTGTCGATGCGCATTGCGGCGCGAAGATGAACCACACCAGCACCGACAGCGCGGTGGCCAGGCTCCATTTGTCGGCGAGCACCTGCCCGATCTGGTCCGCGGCTTCCTTGCCGCCCTCGATGGCGTAGACGGTGCCCAGCGCTGCGACGGCGACTTCGCGGGCCGCCATGCCAGGAATCAGCGCGACGGCGATCTGCCAGTTGAAGCCGAGCGGCGCCAGCAGCGGCTCCAGCCCGTGGCCGATCATCGCGGCAAGGCTGTAGTTGATGGCCGGACCCTCGGCGCCCGCCGGCGGCTGCGGAAACGACGCCAGGAACCAGATCAGCACCATCATCGACAGGATCGTGGTGCCGGCGCGGTGCAGGAACATCTTGGCGCGGGTGTAGACGCCGATGGCGATGCTGCGCGGCCGCGGCAGCTTGTAGTCGGGCAGCTCCAGCATGAATGGCGCCGGCTGATAGTCGCGCCACATGAAGAACTTGACGACGAAGGACACGCCCAGCGCGCTGCCGATCCCGGCGGCGTAGAGCCCGAACATCACCAGGCCCTGCAGGTTCACCCAGCCCCAGACGTCCCTGGCGGGGATGAAGGCGGAGATGATCAGCGTGTAGACCGGAATTCGCGCCGAGCACGTCATCAGCGGCGCGATCAGGATGGTGGTCAGCCGGTCGCGGCGATTGTCGATCACGCGCGTCGCCATGATGCCGGGAATGGCGCAGGCGAAGCTCGACAGCAGCGGAATGAAGGCGCGGCCATGCAGCCCGGCGCCGCCCATGATGCGGTCCATCAGGAACGCGGCGCGCGCCATGTAGCCGAAATCTTCCAGCAGCAGGATGAACAGGAAGATGATCATGATCTGCGGCAGGAACACGATGACGCTGCCGACGCCGGAGATCACGCCGTCCTGCAGGAAGCTTTGCAGCAGGCCGCTGGGCAAGGTGTCGTGCACCAGTTGCCCCAACGCTGCGAACGCGGACGACAGCTGCTCCATGACCGGCTGCGCCCAGCTGAACACCGCCTGGAACATCACGAACAGGATCAGTGCGAGGATCAACAGGCCGGCGACGGGATGCAGGACCACGGCATCGACCCGTGTGGTCAGCGAATCCGGCTTGGTCGGCATCTTGACGGTGTCGCGGATGATCCGGTCGGCCTCGCGCTGCAGGGCTTTCAGCTCGGCGATACCCAGCGGCTTCCAGGTGTTGTCGGCAGTCGCCGCCCGCGTGCGCGCCGCAAATTCGTCGGTCAGCCGGATCAGCTCTGCGGTGCCGCCCTTGCGCACGGCGACCGAAGTGACCACCGGCACGCCCAGTGCCGCTGACAATGCTTCGAGATCGACGCTGACGCCGCGGCGCTGCGCGATGTCGAACATGTTCAGCACCACCATCAACGGCCGGCCGGTTCGTTTCAGTTCGAGAACGAGCCGGAAGGTGAGGCGGAGATTGGTGGAATCCGCGACGCACAGCACCAGATCCGGCAAGGCCTCGCCCGGAAACTTGCCGAGCACCACGTCGCGGGTGATCTCCTCGTCCGGGCTGCGGCCGCGCAGCGAGTAGGTGCCGGGCAGGTCGACCAGCGAGATCTGGCGGCCGGTCGGCGTCACGAAGGCGCCGGTCTTTCGCTCGACGGTCACGCCGGGATAGTTGGCGACCTTCTGGCGGCTGCCGGTGAGGGCATTGAACAGCGAGGTCTTGCCGCTGTTGGGGGCGCCGACCAGCGCGAGATGGATCGATCCGGCGTTCATTGAGGCCACGCTCATCAGATGACGACGACGGCCATCGCTTCGCGCCGCCGCAGCGCAATCGTGATGTTGTCGACGCGGACCGCGATGGGATCGCGCCGGATCGCGCCCTCGTGCAGGATCTCGACCCTGGCGCCTTCGACGAAGCCCATCTCGATCAGCTGGCTCTCAAGCTCGATTGCCGACAACGACGATCCGCCGGCCTGCACATGCAGCCCTTGAATCGTTCCCGAAAAGCCGCGGGGCGCGTTGCCGAGAAGAAATGTTGTGGAATTGGCGGCTGCGATGTCCATGGCACGCTTCTTCCAAGCGTGGCCCACATGGTCAAGCGCGAAGCGCCAGCTTAGAACGATTATAAGGACACGATATCGGTAGCCATGCTCCTGATCGACATCGCCCACGACCCAAGCGATAAAGCCACAACGCCCGCGGAGACCCCATGATCGCAAGCCTGAGTTTGATTCTGCTGTGCCAGCTGGCCGGTGAGATCATCGTGCGCGGCCTGGCGCTGCCGATGCCCGGCCCCGTGGTCGGGATGCTGCTGTTGCTGATCCTGCTACTGCTGCGCGACCGGTTCGCGCAATTGGCGCGTGGGCCGCTGCAGGGCAACGGTGTCGAGAATGGCGCCAGGGGACTTCTCGCGCATCTGTCGCTGCTGTTCGTGCCGGCCGGCGTGGGCGTGGTGCAAAAACTCGATCTGCTCGCCGAACACGGACTCGCCATTGCTGCGATCCTGGCGATTTCCGTGGTGATCACGCTGCTGGTGACGGTGGCGACGTTCCTGATCGCGAATCGCCTGATGACGCGTGGAAAGAGC
>JAQGKA010000420.1 GCA_028290355.1 Tardiphaga sp.
TGAGCTACGCCAAGGCCAATCCGGGCAAGCTGAGCTATGGCTCCAGCGGCGCCGGCGGCCTGATGTATTTCTCGGTGGCGCTGTTCGAGGCGCGCACCGGCACCAAGATGACCCACGTTCCGTTCAAAGGCGGCTCGCCCGCGACGGCCGCGGTCGTCTCCGGCGAGGTCAATCTCGCTTTCACCAACATGACCGATGCGTTGCCGCAGATGGAAGCCAACACCGTCCGTGCGCTGGCCGTCACATCAGCCAAGCCGAGCGAGTTCACGCCGAAGCTGCCGACCGTCGCCGACACCGTGGTGCCGGGCTACAGCGTCGAATCCTGGAACGGCATCATGGCGCCGGCAAGCACGCCGGACGCGATTATCAGCAAGGTCTCCGACGCCCTGAAGAAGATGGCCGTCGACCCGGAAGTGCAGAAGGGCATGGCGGTCGCGGGCGCCTCCACGGTGTTCACCACGCCGGCGGAATTCAAGGCGCAGATCGCCAGCGAAGTCGAGCAGTGGCGCGTGCTGCTCAAGGAAATTTCCGAAAAGAAGACCTGAGATTGGCGCGCCAGGTGAGCAACGGGACATCGTCATGAAATCACTCGCCTGGCGCGGCAATATCGACTTCTATTCCGGGTTGCTGCTGGTCGCCGTCGCCGGCGTGGCACTGCTCTATATCCGGACGCTGGCGATCGGCACCGTCCTTGAGATGGGACCGGGCTATTTCCCGCTCGGGCTGGCGCTGGTGCTGCTTGGCATGGGGCTGTGCCTGCTGGTGAAAGGGCTGCTGGTCAGCGGGCCGCCGGTCGGGATGTTCTACCTGCGGCCGTTGTTCTTCATTCTGCTGTCCTTCGCCGCATTCGGCGTTCTGGTCGAGCGTGCCGGGCTGATCCTCGCAATCCTCGTGCAGGTGGCCATCGCGCATTTCGCCTCGCGTGAAACTACTTGGCGCGAAAGCAGCATCACCGGCGTCGCGCTGGCGGCGACCTCCGCGGTGGTCTTCGTGTGGCTACTCAAGATCCCGGTGGAGCTGCTGCCATGATGGATGTGTTCTCGCTGCTCGGTCATGGGTTTGCGGTTGCAGCGACGCCGATGAACCTGTTCTTCTGCCTGGTCGGTGCCGTCTGCGGCACGTTGATCGGCGTGCTGCCGGGGCTGGGGCCGGTGGCGACAATTTCGTTGCTGTTGCCCGCGACCTACGCACTCGATCCGCTGGCCGCGATCATCATGCTGTCCGGCATCTATTACGGCGCGCAGTATGGTGGGTCGACCACCGCGATCCTCGTCAACATTCCCGGCGAATCCACCTCCGTCGTCACCGCCATCGACGGCTACAAGATGGCGCAACAGGGCCGTGCCGGCGAGGCGCTGGCGATCGCCGCCATCGGCTCCTTCATCGCCGGCTGCTTCGGCACGTTGGTGATCGCGCTGCTCGGCCCGCCGCTGGCGCTGATGACCCAAAAGTTCGCCTCGCCGGATTATTTCTCGCTGATGGTGCTGGGGCTGGTCTCGGCCGTGGTGCTGGCGAACGGTTCGGCGTTTCGCGCCGTGTCGATGATCTTCCTCGGCCTGTTGCTCGGCATGGTCGGCATGGACATGAACACCGGCGAAGCCCGCATGACCTTCGGCCTGATCGAACTGTCCGACGGCATCAATTTCGTCGCGCTGGTGATGGGCCTGTTCGGCGTCGCCGAGGTGATCTCCAATCTCGAGGGGGTCTCGACCCGGATCGTCAATCATTCGAAGATCGATAGCATCTGGCCGTCCTTCAAGGTGCTCAAGGGCGCCTGGGGCGCGGTGACGCGCGGCACACTGATCGGCACCATCTTCGGCATCCTGCCGGGCGGCGGCGCCACCATCGCGTCGTTCTCCGCCTATGCGCTGGAGAAGCGCATCGCCAAGGATCCGTCGCGCTTCGGCAACGGCGCCATCGAAGGCGTCGCGGGACCGGAATCCGCCAACAACGCCGCGGCGCAAACGTCCTTCGTGCCGCTGCTGACCATGGGCATTCCGACCAGCGCCACCATGGCGCTGATGGTCGGCGCGCTCACCTTGCACGGCATTGCGCCGGGCCCGATGATCATCTCGCGCCAACCCGATCTGTTCTGGGGCCTGATCGCCAGCATGTTTTTGGGCAATGCGATGCTGGTCATCATTAACCTGCCGATGATCGGCATCTGGGTGCGGCTGCTAAACGTGCCGTACCGTATTCTCTACCTCGTCATCGCGGTGATCTGCGCGATCGGCGTCTACTCGGTGAACAATTCCAGCTTCGACGTCTACATGACCGTCGGCTTCACCCTGCTGGGCTACGTGCTGCGCAAGCTCGACGCCGAGCCGGCACCGCTGCTGATGGGATTCGTGCTCGGACCGATGGTGGAAGAAAACTTCCGCCGCAGCCTGATCACCTCCCATGGCGATCCGATGGCGTTCCTGCAGCGCCCGATCAGCCTGGCGCTGCTGCTGATCTCGGCGGCGCTGCTGATTTCCATCGTGATGCCGTCGGTGCGCAAGCGCCGGGTCGAGGTATTCGCGGAATAGGCTGACGCCTATCCCTTCAACCGCGCCCACAGCGCCTCGGCGGCGCGGCCCTGATGGGCGTTGGGACGAAACAGCCGGATTTCCACCGGAATTCGCCACGCTCTGCCGCCCGCCGCGACCAACCGGCCGCTATCAAGATCGTCCTGCGCGAGACTCTGCGGTAGCCACGCAATGCCGCGGCGCGCCAGCGCCAGGGAATGCAGCGCCGCCGCCAGATGCGAGGTGAAGACCGCATCGAGTGCGCCCGATTTCGCCGCGCGGCGCGATCCGACGATGCGGCCGAGGCCGGATTCCGCGCTGTAGGCGAGATAGGGGATCGGGGCTTTCGCGGATTGATCCAGTGACCACAGCGCCTCGCCGCGGGCATCCGGCGCACTCAGCGGGATCAGCATGTCCTTGCCAATCACGGCGCTGCTGAACGGTGCGCTCTCCAGCCGGTTGGGACTGTCGCGATGGGCGTGGCAGAGCAGGAACTGGGCGCGGCCGCGCAGCATGATCTGCTCGCACGCCGCCATGCTGTCGGAGATCAGGTTGATGGTGCCGAGCGGCGACGCGCGCTCCTGGTCCCGGATCCATTTCGGAAAAAACGTAAACGACAAAGCGTGGGTGGCGGTGAACGACAGCGACGCGGTCTCGCGGCCTGCCACTTCCAGCGTTTCCGATCGTAACTGCCGGACATCGCGCGCCATTGCATCGGCGCGCGAGTGCAGATGCGCGCCGGCGGCCGTCAGCGTCACGCCATGGGTGGTTCGCGCGAACAAGGGCGTGCCGATCCATGCCTCCAGCGCCTGGATGCGGCGGCTGAAGGCCGGCTGGGTGACGTGGCGCGCTTCCGCCGCCCGGGAAAAATTCAGCCGCTCTGCGAGTTCGATAAAATCGTCGAACCAGGCCAGTTCCATCGCTTATGCCGATCGTGCATGACAAGCTCCGATCATGGCATTGGCGCCGCAGGGCGTCCAGACGTAGGACTGCGCCAACAACCGAAGAGGATACACGCCATGCGCATCGTCGACGTCTGCGAAGTCACCCAGCCGATCGCCTCAAAGATCCGCAACGCCTATATCGATTTCTCGAAGATGACGACCAGCCTCGTCGCCGTGGTCACCGACGTCGTCAAGGACGGCCGCCGCGTCGTCGGCTACGGCTTCAACTCCAACGGCCGCTACGGCCAGGGCGGCCTGATCCGCGAGCGTTTCCGCAGCCGCATCCTCGAAGCCGAGCCCAAGACGCTGCTCAACGACACCGGCGACAACCTCGATCCGCACCGGATCTGGGCGGCGATGATGTCGAACGAAAAGCCGGGCGGCCATGGCGAGCGCTCCGTTGCCGTCGGCACGTTGGACATGGCGATCTGGGACGCCACCGCGAAGATTGCGGGAAAGCCGCTGTTCCGCATGCTGGCCGAGAGCAAGGGCCGCGAGGCCGATCCGCGCGTGTTCGTCTATGCCGCCGGCGGCTACTACTATCCCGGCAAGGACGACACGGCGCTGCAAGCGGAGATGCGCAGCTATCTCAAGCGTGGCTACAACGTCGTCAAGATGAAGATCGGCGGGGCGTCGATCGACGAGGATCGCCGCCGCATTGAAGCGGTGCTGAAGGAAATCGGATCCGAAGCGCGCTTGGCCGTCGATGCCAACGGCCGGCTCGATCTGGAAGCCGCCATCGCCTACGCAAAAATGCTGCGCGACTATCCGCTGTTCTGGTACGAGGAGGTCGGCGATCCCCTCGATTATGCGTTGCAGGCATCGCTGAGCGAATTCTACCCCGGGCCGATGGCCACGGGCGAAAACCTGTTCTCGCATCAGGATGCGCGCAATCTGCTGCGCTATGGCGGCATGCGGCCGGATCGCGACTGGCTGCAGTTCGATTGCGCGCTGTCCTACGGCCTTGTCGAATATCTCCGTACCCTCGACGTGCTCGAACAATTCGGCTGGTCGCCGTCGCGCTGTATCCCGCACGGCGGCCACCAGATGTCGCTCAACATCGCCGCCGGCCTCGGCCTCGGCGGCAATGAGAGCTACCCGGACCTGTTCCAGCCCTATGGTGGCTTTCCGGACAGCGTAAAGGTGATCGACGGTCACATCACCATGCCCGACCTGCCGGGCATCGGCTTTGAAGGAAAATCCGACCTGATCAAGGTGATGCGCGAACTGGCGGAGTAACTAAGGCGCACTCCGCAGCAGCAGCCTGATCGCCTGTTCGGCGCGCTGCATCGGCGCCAGGCTGCGATAGGTCCGCGCCAGCAGCAGCGCGCCTTCAAGCTGGCTCAGGACCGTGGTGGCGATCACGTCCGCGTCGGTGGCGGTCATGTCGAAACGCTCCAGCCCGCGCTTGATCTCAGCCTCCCAGCTCTGGAAGGCATTGCGGGTCGCATTGCCCAGCACCTCGGATTGCGCCGCGGTTTCCAGCGCCGTGGTGGCGATCGGGCAGCCCTCCTGGAAATCGGATTTCTCCAGATCCGCCGCCATGCCGCGGGCGATCCGGATCAGGAATACTTCGGCGCTTTCCGAGGTCTCGGCAGCGCCGGCAATGCCCTTGCGCACCGCTTTCCCC
>JAQGKA010000555.1 GCA_028290355.1 Tardiphaga sp.
TTTTCGCTTTGCGATTGAACTGGAAAAGTCGCGCCGTTTGTCGGCATATCGCTGATCTTGGGCCAAACATATCGAATAGGTCCAATATGCAGCTTCAACATTTTCCATAAGCGCTAATTCTCAGTCAGAACCTTCATATCCGACCGTGCTCCGAATTGCCGCGCATATTTCGCGAAGGCGCGCGCTACCGGCGACGCCTCGTTACGCCGGAACGCGACCGCAAGCTCGGCCATGACCTTTCCGCCGGCAATCGGCCCGTAGCAAATTCCCGGAAACTGAATGCATTTCAGCGACTGCGGAACCAGCGCGACCCCGAGGCCGACAGCGACCATGCTGGCGATGGTCACGAAATCCCGGCCCTGTGGGCCCAGCTTTGGAAAAAACTTCGCGGCGCGACAGGCAGCGGTCGTATATTTGTGGAAACTGACATTCGGCGGATGGCGCGGCGTGATAAAGGTGTCGTCGCTGAGTTTTGCGAGCGGGACTCGCGACAAGCTCGCGAGCCGATGGCTGGTCGGCATCGCCAGTACGATCTCTTCCATCATGATCTGCACGGTCGTCACCCCGACTGGCAGTGGGACCGGTGGCCGGATGAAACCGATGTCCAGCTTGCCTTCAGCCATCTGGTCGAGCTGCTGCTGCATCTCCATCTCGGAAACCTGGATTTCGGCTTCAGGAAACTCGGCACGAAAGCCGCCGATCATCGTCGTCAATGCGCCCGTATAGGCGGCCGATCCGACGTAACCGATCGCAACGCGACCGACCTCACCGCGGCCGGCGCGACGCGCGGCCAGCAGTGCCAACTCGCTTTGCGCGATCGTCTTGCGCGACTCCGCCAAAAACAGCTCACCTGAGCGTAAGCTGTATGGCGCGTTTGGTGCGATCGAACAGCGGCGTGCCGACGATATCTTCGAGACTCTTGATCTGCTGGCTGAGACCCGGTTGCGCGATTTTCAGCCGCTCCGCGGCCCGCCCATAATTCAGCTCTTAGGATCGGATTTCCTCGCACATTGGACCGATAGGTCGAGCGCGGCAAGGCTAGCCATGCGATCGATCGAAATTCCACCGGCGCGCACTCGACGTGATCCCGTTATGCAATCGAACGGGGGGAACTGCCTTTAGCAGCCGCCAATCCTCACGAAGCGATGCCGAGAAAATCTCGCATCAGGTTCGGACTGGCACTGAGATCGGACGGAGTGCCTTCGAACACGACGTGGCGTCCACACCGACCTGCAGTTCGTGCAGCGGATTCAAGCGGTGTCGAGCTTTCTCAAACCGACCTTCAAGGCCGCCCCGATGATGCAAGCGGATGCGTCCGGCCGGAAACTGCTCGATGCGCTGTTGGAAGCCGATCAGGTTGTCGCGGCCACCCAACAGCGGCCGGACTTTCAATCCACATCGTGAGGTTGGCCAACCCGCACGCTTAGCGGACGTCGAGATGACGCATGCGGATTACGCCTTGTACTGATCGCGAAGCTTGCGCTTAAATATCTTGCCGCTGGCCTCGCGCGGCAGGGTTTCAAGGAACCTGATTTCTTTCGGCACCTTGAAGTTTGCGAGCCGTTGACGGAGATAGGATTGAATATCGGAAGCTTGAAGGTTCGCAGACCCCTCCAACTCGATGCACGCACACAACCTCTCGCCAAACTCATCGTCAGGAACACCGAAGACGGCGCAATCGCGAACGCCTGCCATCCCGATCAGCGTGTTCTCGATCTCGGCGGGATAGATGTTGACGCCGCCTGAAATGACCATGTCGCGCTTGCGATCGCAGAGGAACAAGTAGCCGTCCTCATCGAGATAGCCGACGTCGCCGACACTGACCAGGCCATCGATGCCAGCCTCCGCCCGCTCTGCCGATCTGCCTTGATAATCGAAATCAGCGATGGCCATCTGCCGCATGAAGATTTCACCGGGCTCATTGACGCCACAGGGCTTGCCATCCGGACCGATAATCCTGACCACGCCACCCTCGATAACGCGCCCGACCGTGCCCGGCTTCGCCAACGCCTCTTGCGACGAATGCCAGATCGGAATGCCGGTTTCCGTGGAGCCGAGATATTCGTTGATCACCGGCCCCCACCACGCGATCATCGCCTGCTTGACGTGTACCGGGCACGGCGCCGCGCCATGCACGACGAATCGCAGCGACGACAGATCGTAGCGGGATTTGATCTCGTCTGGCAGCCGCAGCAAGCGCACGAACATCGTTGGCACCATATGCATGTGTGTGACGCGATGTCGCTCGATAAGCTGCAGAAGCTCTTCCGGATCGAAGCGCGGCTCGAGAACGATCTCGCAGCCATGGCGGAATGCCATCATGCCGTATGAATTCGGCGCCGAATGATACATCGGCCCGTTCATCAGGATCACCTGGTCGTCGTCAGGCTTCACACCGTAGGTGATGGCGCCGACGCGTTCGGAGGCAGCCACCTGCTCCGGCTGCATCGGCTGGCGCCGCACGCCTTTCGGACGCCCGGTGGTGCCTGAGGTGTAGAACATCGGCGCCGCCCGCTGCGGCAGTTCGCGCGATGGCGAATGACGTTCCCGCCAGCTGTCCCAGTTCTCGTGCCCCTCTGGAACCCGCGCGTCGCTTTCGGCTATGCTAAAAGCGGCGGCGATCTCGGGCGGGGTTGCCACGACCAGCAGTCTCAATCCCTCGGGCAAGCCGTCCCTGATCTGCGGCAGGAGGTCGGCGTGGCACACAAGTATCCTGGCGCCGCTGTCGATGAGGATGTACGCAACCTCCTCCGCCTTCAGATGCCAGTTGATCGGGACGACCGGCGATCCAAGATTTGAGGCGGCTGACGACGCCTCGAAAAATGCGAAGTCGTTGCGCAGCATCAGCCCCACTGGCGCACCGTCGCACAAGCCCAACGCTTCGAAGCCGCTGACCACCTTCGCGATACGCTCCTTGATTCCCGGATAGCTGATCTTCCGTTCGCCACTAACAATCATTTTCCCGCCCTTATCATTGCCGACCGAAACCGTTGAGGGCTTCCGATCGATTATTTGGCCTTCTTACGGAACGGCTTCATTGATCGTCGAGCAGTTCTCCAAAGCCTTCCCAGCTCCTGCCGCTGAAGCGGCGCAACCGAAGTTGCTGGAACGAGAGATAGTCATCCTTTCCGGTGCTGACAGTGACGCCGGGAAGCAGCAGTGGAAGCGCAAGTTCTTTCAGGGATGTCGCCTGGCGCAAGATATTCTCCCTGCTGAGATCGTCGCCGCAGGCCTTGAGGACATGCGCCATCAGATGGGCGTTCAGGTAGCCCGTGGCGTAATTGGTGTTACGCGGATCGGCGCTTGGCATAGTCTCTTTCATGAAAGCGAAATAGGCCTTCACGTCGCCATCGTTCGCCCATTGCGCGTCGTTGATATCCTTCTGATAACTCGACGAGATCAAGCCAGCGGCATTCTCCAAACCCGCAGGCTCGAGAAATGAGATGGAAGATGCCGACGTCGGCACGAATATCATGTCCGGCTTCCAGCCGATCTCGGTGACGCCCTTGATTAGCTGCGACGTAAATTTTCCAAGCGTGACACCGAAAAGAACATTGGCGCCAGACGCCTTGAGCGTCGCCAGTTGCGAGGCAACGGTGGGCGCGCTGCTTTCGTAGGTGGCCTCCGACACGATCATGGTCGCGGCTTTGCTGCCAAGTCCGCGCTTGAAACCGGCCAGATAATCGCGACCGAAATCATCGTTCTGCGACAGGATCGCGATTCTGGCATCGGGCTTGTCCCGCAGGATGTACTTGGCGTAGACGACGCCTTCGGATTCATACGCCGCCATACCCGGCATGGTCCATGGAAATGCCTTGGGATCCGACCATTTTGCCGCGCCGCTCAACACAAACAGCTGCGGAATCTTTTTGCCGTTGAGATAGCGATGCACGGCGCTGTTGGTGGCCGTGCCCAGCGTTCCGAACATCAGGAGAACTTCGTCCTGCTCGACAAGCTTGCGGGTCTGCTCAACCGTCTTCGGAGGCGAATACGCGTCGTCGAGGCTGATGAACTTGATCTTGCGGCCATTGATGCCGCCTTCGGCATTGAGCCTCGCGAAGTAAGCTTCCTGCGCGCGGCCGATGGCGCCAAAGCCTGACAACGGGCCGCTGTAGGGCAAGGTCTGGCCGATCCGGATTTCCTCCTTGGGGTTGGCGTCTGCATGCGCAGCTGCACTCACGCCCACCGCGAGGGTAAGAATCCCAAGCGTCTTCAGCACCGCTGATCTCATGGTCGTCATCTCCCGATTTTATTGTTGATCGAACCGCGCTTATGCGCGTGCCCGTCTCGCAAAATCTCCGGTTGCCTCAGCAAATTCGCGTTTCAGGCGATCGACGAGTTCCGCGACCGGCGGCGCATCGACGATCTGTCCGATGCCCTGCCCCGATCCCCAGATGTCTCGCCACGCCTTGACCTTCATGTTGCCGCCAGAACCGAAGTTCATTTTCGTTTTGTCGGCTACCGGCAGATTGGCGGGATCGAGGCCGGCAGCCACGATGGACGGCCCTAGATAGTTGCCGTGAACACCCGTGAACAGATTGGTGTAGACCGTGTCGTGCGCGGCATATTCAGTAAGCGCCTTCTTGTAGGCCGGCTCCGCATTGGCCTCTTCTGTCGCGATAAAGCGCGTGCCCATGTAGGCCATGTCGGCACCAAGCGCGAGCGCGGACGCGATGCCCCAACCATCGGAGATTGCGCCGGACAGCAGGATGGTACCCTTGAACCATTGCTTCACCTCCCGCACTAGCGCGAACGGTGACAATGTACCCGCATAGCCGCCGGCACCGGCGCAAACCAGAATCAGACCGTCGACGCCCTGCTCGGCCGCTTTGCGCGCATGCTTGACGTTGATGACGTCGTGAAAAACCACGCCGCCATAGGAATGCGCCGCCTCGACGATCTCCAACGGCGGGCGAAGCGACGTGATGATGATTGGAACCTTGTGTTTGACGCAGGTCTCCATGTCCTTCATCAACCGGTCGTTAGATGCGTGGCAGATCTGGTTGACCGCATAGGGCGCAACCTTCTTCTCTGGATGCCGCGCCTGATGTTCGGCAAGCTCGTCCTCGATCCGGGTGAGCCATTGGTCGAGCATCTCGACCGGGCGCGCATTCAGCGCCGGAAACGATCCGACGATGCCGGCCTTGCATTGAGCGATGACGAGTTCGGGACCCGATACGATAAACAGCGGCGAACCGAGCACCGGCAACTCGAGAGTCCCGGCGAGAGCATGGGGGAGCGGCATAGGCGTTTCCTTTAATTTTTTGTGCCTCGCTTATAAGCCTTGACCGACCGCGCGCGTTGTTCGAGTTTGAACAATTCATGTTGCGGAATTGTTCATATGGATTGGGACCTCTGTCGCACGTTCAACGCCGTCGCCGACGCCGGCAGCTATCTCGGTGCCGCGCGCCGGCTGCGAACGAGTCATCCTACCGTCAGTCGCGCAATCGCCGCTCTGGAAAAGCAGCTTGGGACTAAACTTTTTATTCGTTCGGACGAAGGTCTTGTACTGACCGCGCGAGGACGCCGGGTTCACGAAGCTACCGAGGCTATGGCCGAGGCCGCGCTCAGGGCAGCGGCGGCGGCTGCCGCGACCGGCCCAAGCGCTCGCGGCATCGTCAAGGTTTCGATCGGCCCTACGCTGGCGAATTTCTGGCTGATGCCGCACATGGGCGAATTCATTCTCCAGCATCCGCACATCGAAATCGAGTTGGTCACCCACCCCTTCCCTGTCAGCGTTCGCAAGCGCGAGGCGGATATCGTGCTTCGCCTGTACCAGACTGGCGACGAGAACCTGACAGGGCGTAAAATCGCGCGACTGGGCGTCGGTTTCTACGCATCGCGGACCTATGCGGCGCGGCGGCCGCTGCCCGAACGGCGCAGCGACTGGAAAGAACATGCCGTCGTCGGCTTCGCGGACAAGTCGTCGAATTCCGAACTCGGACGCTGGAGCGACCACGTTGCCAGAGACGCCACTATCGCCATGCGATGTTCGTCTCAGTCAGACATGCTCGCCGCTGTTCGCGCGGGCATTGGCATCTGCGCTATGTCTTGCATCGTCGGCGATGCCCATTCGGATCTGGTCCGCGTCGCGCCTAAAAAGCTCACCGGCGTGTCGGACATCTGGCTATTGGCCCATCCGGATCTCATCGACCAACCACCTGTGCGCGCCGTCCTAGGGTTCATAGGTACCTGCGCGCGAAATGACCGTTCTCGACTTCGCGGAACTTGATCGCAGGTTAGCTATGGCGTGTCCGCTTGGCGGCGCGCCGACGCCGTGATCATTTGACAGCGCTGACAACGAGCTACCGCCGTCGAGGCCGATCAGGATGCGACCGCACAAATTGCCTTCGCCGAGCTTCGCGCATCTGAGACAGCCGGGAGATAGGACAGGTTGCCCAGCATAGTGGGGCCCCACCGCGTTGCGAGCGGCGACCGCGGGTTGGCAGGGAGCGTTGCCTGCCTGCTCTCCGAAAAGAGCGCGCATGCTTCCACCCGCCTGCACTGGGGCAGAGCTACGCTCGCGCAGCATCTGAAGTGTTGCACATCATGCGTCGACTCGCTGCATGCATGCTAAAGGTATTCGCCTGATTTCGCAGGGCTGGCGAGCCGCCTATCGACGCCGGCAAGTCATAATACCACTTAACAATCTATTTAATTTGATTTAATTTATCGAAAGGTATTTAACTCAGGATAGCATCGCCTTTAACCGAGCGAGGCTTGCTATGGAACTCGCGAAGCCAATTGCAATCGCCCCCAAAAATGGGGATTTCATTGTCCTGCAGGACACTTGTTCGTGGGAGGTGGGCCGCTGGGCCCAGGAGGCCAACAGCTGGGTTCAACCCGACGGCACACCTGTCCGAATTTCTCCAACACACTGGACACGGATCTACGGCGACGTTGCTGACACGACCGACCGTGAACGTTTGCCATTTCTGGCTTCTCCCCTCCCGGACGACGAAACAGCAGAAACACCAAAACGACCTCTCACCCGTTTGATCCTGGCTCTCGCGGCGGCCGTTTTCTGCGTCGGGGGATTTGGTTTTTGGATCGGGTCCAAAGATTTGAGCTCTGATAATTCGGCAGCCGAGCTGGAACGGGTATTTTCTCAAGAACGAGATCGAGCGTACGCCAATATCGGCGGTCTCACGGCCACTCGGGAGCTCAAAACCGTTGCGCTAACGGAGGCATTGGAGAGCAAGCGAATTGCGGATGACAAACAGAGGGACTTGAAGCGGGTCCACGAGAGTGAGGCAAAGACGGAAGCGCTAGCTCGCGAGCTTGCGTCCGCTCGCGAGAATGATGTCGCGGCCCGCAATCTCGCTGCCGCGCGCGAACGCGAAAATGCCGCACAGGCACTGGAAGCCAAGC
>JAQGKA010000608.1 GCA_028290355.1 Tardiphaga sp.
GCGGCGAGCAGCAGATGCTGGCCATGGGCCGCGCGCTGATGGGCGCGCCGAAACTGCTGATGCTGGACGAGCCAAGCCTCGGGCTGGCGCCGATCATCGTCGCCGACATTTTCCGGATCGTCGGCGAACTGAAGGCCGCAGGCGTCTCGGTGCTGCTGGTCGAGCAGAATGCGCAAGCCGCGCTGAAGATCGCCGACCGCGCTTATGTGATGGAGCTCGGCGAGTTCATCCTCGATGGTGCCGCCAGCGACATCGCCAGCAACCAGCGCGTAGTGGCGAGCTATCTCGGCTTCCAGCACGAGGGGGCGAGCGAGATTTGAAGTCCGCCAATCTTATGGAGTGAGATCGTCATTCCGGGGCGCGAGCGGCGTTAGCTGCGCGCGAACCCGGAATGACAGTGCTCTACTGCGCCGGAACGTATTTCCCGTCCTTCACCGTCAGCAGGATGCGCGAACGGTCATCGACGCCGTTGCGGTCCTTTTCGGTGAAGTTGTAGACGCCCTGGGTCGCGGCCATTTCTTTCTCGCTCAGCAAGGCGGCGCGGATCGCCTCGCGAAACTCCGGCGTGCCGGGTTTTGCAGTCTTCAAGGCGACCGGGATGACGCGCTTGAGGATCTCGAACGCATCGTAGGCATGACCGGCGAACTGGCTGCGGCTGTTGGCGCCGTATTTGGTCTCATAGGCGGTGTTGAGCACGAGACCGGGCTTCTTGGTGAGCGCGCTGTCAGGCTGGCCTTCCGGATTCATCACCGGGCCGGACGCCATCAGCACGCCTTCGGCGGAGGCGCCGGCGATGCGGATGAAGTCCATACTGGCGGCGCCATGGGTCTGGTAGATCAGGCCCTTGTAGCCACGCGCACGCAATTCCGATTGCGGCAGCCCGGCTCCGGTGCCGGCGGCGCCGATCAGGATGGCGTCGGGATTGGCGGCGACCAGCTTCAGCACCTGGCCGGTAATGGACGTGTCGGGTCTGGCAAAACGCTCGTCATCGACGATGGCGATGCCCATCGACGCGGTCTGCTCCTTGAGGTCGTTGAACCACAGGTCGCCGTAGGAATCCGAATAGCCGATATAGCCGACAGTTTTGACGCTGTGCGCCTTCATGTGGTCGTACATCACCTTGCCGACGATCGCGACCGGCTGCGGCATGTCCACCGACCATTTTTCACGCGCCGGCGTGAACGGCATCGGCGACAGGCTGAAATGCGGAATGCCGGCTTCGTTGGCGACGGTCGCAATCGCCACCGACGATGGCACGATCGACGAGCCGACGATGACGTCGGCCCTGGACTCGGTGACGAAGCGCCGCGCATTGGTGGTCGCCGCGGCCGGGTCGCCGCCGTCGTCGAGCACGATCAGCTTCAGCGGCACGCCGCCGATCTCCTTCGGCACGAATTCCAGCGCATTGCGCTCGGGAACGCCCAGCGCCGCAGCGGGGCCGGTAGTCGAGATGCTGATGCCGATGGTGACATCGCTGGTCTGTGCCTGCGCCGGAACGGCGATGGCCAGCGAGGCTGCGACAGCCGCAATGGCCAGATGAAGTCTTGTCATTCGTTTTCTTTCCAGTGAATGCCGTTCGCGCCGGGTTGTATTCGGGCGCGGTTACCTTCCCCTGGAGGGGGAAGGTCGGACGGCCATGACGATGCAAAGCATCGTCATGGTCGTCCGGGGTGGGGTGACAGACTTAAAGGGAGATAACGGCGATCTCAACAGCGATCCGCCGCCGCAGGCATACGGAATGAATGAACGCGGGAACACCCCACCCCGCGGCGCATCACGCTTCGCGTGCTGCACGCCGACCCCAGAGCGGGCGTAGTCGCCCGCTTGACCCCTCCAGGGGAGGGTAAGAAAAAAGCCGGTCCTCTGACGAAGACCGGCTCCAATCGTTTTATATCGATGCTCGCCTACTGCGCCGGAACGTATTTTCCGTCCTTCACCGTCAGCAGGATGCGGGCGCGGTCGTCGAGGCCGTAGCGGTCTTTTTCGGTGAAGTTGTAGACGCCCTGGCTGGCGGCCAGTTCTTTCTCGGAGAGCAAGGCGGCGCGGATCGCCTCGCGGAATTCCGGCGTACCGGGTTTGGCGGTCTTCAGGGCCACCGGGATGATGCGCTTGAGGATCTCGAAGGCGTCGAAGGAATGGCCGGCGAACTGGCTGCGGCTGTTGGGACCGTACTTGGCCTCATAGGCCGCGTTGAGCGCGAGGCCGGGCTTCTTGGTCAGGGCGCTGTCGAGCTGGCCTTCCGGATTCATCACCGGACCGGACGCCATCAGCACGCCTTCGGCCGCGGCGCCGCCGATGCGGATGAAGTCCATGCTGGCGGCGCCATGGGTCTGGTAGATCAGGCCCTTGTAGCCGCGCGCGCGCAATTCGCTCTGCGGCAGCGCCGCTGCGGTGCCGGAGGCACCGACCAGGACCGCGTCGGGATTGGCGGCGACCAACTTCAGCACCTGGCCGGTGACCGAGGTGTCCGGCCGGGCAAAGCGCTCTTCAGCGACGATGCTCATGCCCATCGGTCCGGTCTGCGCCTTGAGGTCGTTGTACCAGAGGTCGCCGTAGGAATCCGAATAGCCGATGTAGCCAATGGTCTTGATGCCCTTGGCCTTCATGTGATCGTACATCACCTTGCCGACGATCGGCACCGGCTGCGGCATGTCCACCGACCACTTTTCGCGGGCCGGCGTGAACGGCATCGGCGCGAGACCGAAATGCGGAATGCCGGCTTCGTTGGCGACGGTCGAGACCGCCACCGTCGGCGGCGTGGTCGACGAGCCCATGATGATGTCGGCCTTGGACTCCGTGACGAAGCGCCGGGCATTGGTGGTCGCTGCGGTCGGATCGCCGCCGTCGTCGAGCACGATGATCTTGATCGGCACCCCGCCGATTTCCTTCGGCACGAACTCCAGCGCATTGCGCTCGGGAATGCCGAGCGCCGCCGCGGGGCCGGTGGTGCTGACGGTGATGCCGATGGTGATGTCGGGGGTTTGCGCCAGTGCGGGTGCGGCGAGCAACGATGCCGCAACAGCGGCGATCGCCAAATGAAGCCTGGTCATGGTCTCTCCCTCAAGGTTTGTTTTTTCTGGTTCAGTCTTAAGCAAAGTTCGGACGTCAATTCAGCCCCTTCTTTAGGTCAGGAGGCCGATAAAGTTAACCTACCCCGCCCTAGCGCGGCGCCATCCGCAAGGAGGCATCGAGCCGCACCACCTCGCCGTTGAGATAGGGGTTGTCGATCATGTGCATGGCGAGCGAGGCGAATTCGTCGGCATGGCCGAGCCGGCGCGGGAACGGGATCGCCGCGGCGAGGCTGTCCTGGGCTTCCTGCGGCAGGCCGGCCAGCAGCGGCGTCATGAACAGGCCGGGCGCGATGGTCAGCACGCGGATGCCGAACTGGGCCATCTCACGGGCGATCGGCAGCGTCATGCCGACGATGCCGCCCTTGGAGGCCGAATAGGCGGACTGGCCGATCTGGCCGTCATAGGCCGCCACCGAGGCGGTGGAGATCACCACGCCGCGCTCGCCGGTGTTGAGCTGCAGCAGCGTCGACATCGGGCCGGTCGCCAGCCGGATCATGTTGAACGACCCGATCAGATTGACCCGGATCACCTTGTCGAAATCCGCCAGCGCCATCGGGCCATCGCGGCCGATCACGCGCTTGGCGACGCCGATGCCGGCGCAGTTCACCAGCACCCGGGCCGGGCCGTGCGTCTTGGCCGCCGCGACGACGGCGGCTTCGCCTGACGCGGCGTCGGAGACATCGCAAGAGATGGCGATGCCGCCGATTTCCTTGGCGACGGTTTCCGCCAATGACATGTTGAGGTCGAGGATGGCCACCTTGGCGCCTTGCGCGGCAAGCTTGCGTGCGGTCGCGGCTCCCAGGCCGGATGCGCCACCGGTGACGAGCGCGGCATGATCTTTCAACTGCATGGCTTCCTCCGTGTTGGTCTGCCGCTTGGTGGCGGCTTCAGCTAAAGCGAAATGACCTTTAAATAGAAATGACTTTTTAGATCGAAATGACTTGGGCGCCGGGCGCCCCGGCATAGATGTTGTCGATCAAGGCGGCGCGATGCTCCAGCACGGCGCGCTGGTTGACCGAGCCCTTGTCGGTGACCTCGCCGCGGTCGATCGACAGCGGCGTGTCGAGCAGCACCGCGCGGGTGATCCGCGTCGAGGAGCCGGTCGAGCCGGCCATGAACCGCAGCAGCCGTTCGCGGAACGCCTGGCGGATGATGGGATCGTTGGCCGCGGCAGCGAGGTCACCGGCCGGCAGCGCGGGATTGACGACGTTGCAACCATCGAGATCGAGAATGACCAGTGCGGAGAGTTCGTCGCGGTTGATGCCGGCGATCACCACGTCGCGCACGAGGGGCGCGCAGGTGCCGACGAAGCGCGCGCGTAAGGGCCCGACGCTGACCCAGGTGCCGCTGCCGAGCTTGAAATCTTCCGAGATGCGACCGTCGAAATCGAATCCGGCGGAGAGGTCATTGGGATCGACCGGCTTCAGCGCGTCGCCGAACTTATAGTAACCCTCCTCGTCGAACGCCTTTGCGGTCAGCTCCGGCTCGCGCCAGTAGCCCGGCGTGATGTTCGGGCCCTTGGCGCGAACTTCGAGCTTGCCGTTGTTCGGCACCAGCTTGGCGTCATTGCCCGGCACGGGAAGGCCGACATGGCCGGAGCGGCTGGTGGAGGGCGTGACGCACATGAAGAACGGCGAAGTCTCGGTGGCGCCAAGCCCTGTCAGCATCGGCACCCGCGCGCCGGTGGCCTGCACCGACAGTTCGTCGAGGCTGTCCCAGACATAGGGCGAGAGACCGGCGCCGCTGAAGAACATCGCATGCAGGCGCGAGAAGAATTTCGTGCGCAGTTCGGCGTCGTCGCGCAGATAGGGCAGCAGCGATTCATAGCCCTTGGGCACATTGAAATACACCGTCGGCGCAATCTCGCGGAGATTGCGGATGGTCTGTTCGATACCCGATGGCGTCGGCTTGCCGTCGTCGAGATACATCGAGCCGCCGTTCAGCAGCGTCAGCCCGATATTGTGGTTGCCGCCAAAGGTGTGATTCCACGGCAGCCAGTCGATGATGACCGGCGGCTCATCCTTCAGGAAAGCCAGCGTATCGCGCAGCATGATCTGGTTGGCGCACAGCATGCGCTGGGTGTTGATGACCGCCTTTGGGTTGCCGGTCGAACCTGACGTCAGCAAAAACTTCGCGATGGTGTCGAGACCGATGGCATCATGCGCGGCGTCGAGGTTGGCGGCTTCCGGCGTCGCCAGCAGATCGGCCAGCATCGTCACGCGGCGATCCGGCGCGCCGTGCGATACCACGACTTCGGTGCCAGCGGGGACGTTGAAATGCAGGGCATCGGCAAAGGCGGTGGCGTCATCGACGAACACCAGACCCGGCGTCAACAGCTTCATCAGATAAGAGAGCTTGCCGTAGTCCTTCGAGACCAGCGAATAGGCCGGCGACACCGGCGCATAGGGAATCCCGGCATAGAGCGCGCCGAACGCCAGCAGCGCGTGATCGATCGAATTGCCGGACAGGATCACGATGGGTTTTTCGGCCGACAGCCCGCGCGCCAGCAGCGCCGAGGCGATATGCCGGGCCGCATCCAGCATCTGCGCATAGGTGACTTCGCGCCAGCCGCCGGTCTTGGCGCGCTCCGCCATGAAGACGCGATCCGGCGCCTCTTTCGCCCAGCGATGCAGGCAATCGGTGATGCGCACCGGATACTCGCCGAGCGCTGCCGTGGGGCGAATATAGATGGTGCCGTCATCGCGACGGTCGATGGTGACGCCGATATCACCGAACGAAATCGGGCGCAGCGGATGAACCGTTTCCGCTGGTTTGGTCTGGTCGCTCTTTTCGGCTGCTGCAGACATCTTGTTTCGACCCTAGGTTTTTTTATTTAGAAATCAGCTGGGCTGCACTTTGGCCGTCTTGCGATCGAGAAAGGCGCGGATCCGCGTCTTGGCCTCCTGGTCGCTCTGCGCCACGCTGGCCATCAAGGCTTCCAGCATCAGACCGGTCTGCGGACTGGCTTCGGCGATCAACGGCAAGGCTTGCATGACCGCGAAATTCGTCAATGGCGCATTCTGCGCCACGCGCTCGGCGAGTTCGATAGCCTTGGCGAGCGCCCCGCCCTCTTCCGTCAGATATTGCGAGAAGCCGTGCACGACACCTTCCGCGGCGGTATAGACCCGGCCGGTCAGCATCATGTCGGCCATCCGGGCAACGCCGACCAGGCGCGGCAGCCGCACCGAGCCGCCGCCGCCCACAAAAATGCCGCGCTGGCCTTCCGGCAGCGCGTAATAGGCCGAGGGTTCGGCAACGCGGATATGGGCGGCGCAGGCCAACTCCAGCCCGCCGCCGATCACCGCGCCCTTGAGGGCGGCGACCACGGGAATGCGGGCGTGCTGAATGGTATCGAACACCCGATGCCACATCCGCGAATGCATCAGCCCCGCGGTGGCATCGCGCTCGGTCAGTTCGGAAAGGTCGAGTCCGGCGGAGAAATGATCGCCGATGCCATGGATCACCACAGCGCCGATGTCTTCCGGCAGCGCAGCGAAGCAGCGCTCTATCTCTAGGATGATCCCGTCGTTTAGCGCATTGCGCTTGGCCGGCCGGTTCAGACCCACGGTCAGCACGCGGCCGATGGTCTCGAACGTCAGTAGCGAATTGGCGGTTGCGGCGGGCAGAGGCTGGGCCATGCGGTCAATTACGTCCTGATTAGAATAGTTATGTTTTATAACGAATTGGCCGGGAGTCAATCTTGCAGTGCGGTAAAGCGTCAAGGACTCGTGTCCCGGACGCGGTGCGGCCGCCTCCCCTTCTCCCCTTGTGGGAGAAGGTGGCGCGGACCAACGGGTCGGCGCAAGGCGCCGCCCGATGACAGGCTCCGTCCGCGACGGATGAGGGGGCCTTAATGACAGCGCACACGGTACCCCTCACCCGACCGCGCTGCGCGGCCACCCTCTCCCACAAGGGGAGAGGGAAGAGTCACAGCACTTGGTGCACCGCGATCTCGACGCGGTCGGGATGTCGCGCGCCGACGCCGATGAAAAGGTTTTCCATCAGCCAGCGGTACCTGGCGCTGCCGGTCTCGAATTTCGGCACCGAGCGGAAATAGATCAAAGCGGGATCGACGGCTTCGCCTTTCGCGATGCGGTCCAGCGCCTCCTTCGGCCCGAAGCGAATGCCGACATTCTCGATGTAGATCACCGCGCCGTCGTCCATCTCGAAGGCGTATTTTGCTTCCAACTCGGTGAACCCGTTAGGACGGATGGTCTGGAAATCGGCGCCAACCGGATAGATCGTGCCGCGGATGCCCTCACCCGTGACCTCGCCGCCGAGGATCGGAATGATCCGCCGGATGCCATGGCCGAGATCGCCGGCGACGATCGGCGCGCCGATTTTTATCGCGAGGCTGAAGACATATTTCGTGGCGAGTTGCGGCGTCTTCATCCGATCATCCGCATGGGTAGCCAGGTGGCGATCAGCGGGAACAGGATCAGCAGCACCAGCCGGATCAGGTCGGTGACCACGAAGGGCAGCACGCCCTTGAAGATCGTCGACATGCTCACGTCCTTGATCACGCTCTTGATGACGAAGACGTTCATGCCGACCGGCGGGTGGATCAGGCCGAGTTCCACGGTCATGACGATGACGATGCCGAACCAGATCGGATCGAAGCCGAGCGCCATCACCACCGGAAACACGATCGGCACCGTGAGGATCACCATGGCCATTGCATCCATCAGGCAGCCCAGCACCAGATACATCAGCAGGATCAGCGCCAGCACGCCGTAGCGGCCGATGCCGAGGCTGGTGAGGAATTCGGTGACGTGCTGCGGGGTCTGGGTGATGGTCAGAAAATAGCCGAAGCACAGCGCGCCGATCAGCACGGTGAACACCGCCGCCGCCGTGCGCGTCGCCTGCAGCAGCGATTGAAGAATGCCTTCCTTGTTCAGCTTGCCCCTGAGCACGCCGATGATGAAGGCGCCAACCGCGCCGACCGCGCCGGCTTCGGTGGGAATGAAGAAGCCGCCATACAGGCCACCGATCACGAATACGAACAGCAGCAGCGGCGACCAGACGTCGCGGATCGCCAGCGCGCGCTCGTGCCACGATGCCCGCGGCCCGGCCGGCAGGAAGCCCGGCCGGACCTTGCCGATGATGGCAATGGTGATCATGTGCATCACGATCGCCAGCAGGCCCGGCACGATGCCGGCGATGAACAGCTTGCCGATGTCCTGCTGGGTGATGATGCCGTAGACCGCAAGCACGGTGGACGGCGGCAGCATCGCGCCGAGCGTACCGCCCACGGCGATCACCCCGGTGGCGAAGGATTGCGGATAGTTGAAGCGCCGCATCTCCGGATAGGCAACCGCCGAAAACGTCGCGGCCGTCGCGACCGACGAGCCGGAGATCGCGGCAAAGCCGCCGCAGGCGGCGATGGTGGCGATGCCGAGCCCGCCCTTCCAGTGGCCGACGAACGTATTGGCGGCGCGGAACAGTTCGCGGCTGATGCCGGACACCGAGACGAAAGCGCCCATCAAAAGGAACATCGGGATCACGCCGAAGGAATAATCCGTCACCGTGCGCATGGTGGTCTGGCCGACCAGCTTCAGCGCCGGCGCAAAGCCGGTGAGATAGCCAAAGCCGGTGATGCCGACGAGACCCATCGCCATGCCGACCGGCACCCGCAGCAGCATCAGCACGAACAGGCTGACGAACCCGATCAGGGCAACCGCTTCATTGCTCAGGTCCATGCGATTTACTCTGCGGTCTTGATTTTGGGATCGTGCATCAGATCCGGATGGAAGATGAGACGCCAGGTCCGGATCGCGATCAGCAGCACCGCCGAGACGTC
>JAQGKA010000611.1 GCA_028290355.1 Tardiphaga sp.
CGCAGGAGCAGGTCGATGTCATCCTCGATTTGATGAAGTTCATGCGCCGGCCGGAGCAGCAGGTGCTGTCGTGGCCGGGCTTCATCGGTCCCACCATCACCGCCGCGACGATGGACAAGGCGCCGAAGGATATCCAGGAACTCGTCAAGGAATTCTGGCGTCCGGAATATGATGAGGTCGGTACCAAGTGGAAGGTCTCCGCGCCGCTGGGCGTGAAGGAATTGAGCTTCGCCATGGACCGTTGGGATCGCGAGGTCGGCGCTACCCAGGTGAAGAAATAAGCCGTCGGCGGCATCCCGGCAGGCCCGCGCATGCGGGCTGCTCCGGCCGCCTGTCCGGTATCCATTCAGCAAGAGCGTGAGACATAACGAACATGCAAGGGCCGGGCGACCCACTGGAATCGTTGCAGCTTGGAATCACCAAGCGTTATGGCAACAAGGTTGTTCTGGACAACCTGCAGCTCGATATCCGCAAAGGCGAGTTCGTGACCTTCCTGGGCCCGAGCGGGTGTGGCAAATCGACGGCCTTGTCGATCGTCGCGGGCCTCATTCCGGCGACCGAAGGCGAGATCCGCCTCAATGGCGCGCGCGTCGATCAACTGCCGCCGGAGAAGCGCGCTTTCGGAATGGTGTTCCAGAACTATGCGTTGTTCCCGCATATGACGGTATTCGACAATGTGGCGTTCGGGCTTACCCTGAAGCCGCTGTCGAAGGACGAGGTGAAGAAGCGCACCGACGCCATGCTCAAGCTGGTGCAACTCACCGGCTATGAAGAACGATATCCCGGCCAGCTCTCCGGTGGCCAGCAACAACGGGTGGCCATTGCGCGCGCGCTGGTGCTCCACCCGCGCCTGATGCTGTTCGACGAGCCGCTGTCGAATCTGGACGCCAAGCTGCGGGTGGAGATGCGGGCGGAGATCAAGCAGATCCATTCGGAGTTGGGGCTGACGTCGATCTACGTGACGCATGACCAGGCGGAGGCGCTCTCGCTGTCGGATCGCATTGTAGTGCTCCGCAACGGCATCCTGATGCAATCCGGAACACCGCAGGAAATCCACGACCGGCCGAAGAATGTCTTCGTTGCGGATTTCATGGGCTTCCGAAACTTCTTCAAGGTCAAAATCGAAACCGTGTCGCAGGGCGTCGCCGAAGGGATCGGAGATGGCATCCGCATTCGCGCGCGGGCGGGCGACGATGTGCTGCCGGGGGCGGAGATGGTGATGGCGATCCGTCCGGACGATATCCGAGCCGGCCGGCAGATCGATGGCGGCGCCGAGGACGTGCGCGGCCGTGTCGAGGTGGTGGAATATCTCGGCCGCGAGCAGGAGGCCGCCGTGCGGGTTAACGACAACACGCGCGTCTGGCTGCGCACCGGCGAACCGATGCGGACGGGAGACACCATCGGCCTTCAGTTCCCGATCGACAAGGTCGTCCTGCTTCCTGCGGAGTGATCGGAACCCCATGCGCGCCGCGGCAAATGACGAGAAGAGCGAGTTCGATCTACTGGCGTTTTTATGCCTGTTGCCGTCGCTGCTCTATGTGCTGTGCATGTTCGTGTATCCATTCCTGTACGGCGTCTATCTCAGTCTGCGGCCGCAAAAGGTCGATGGCTTCAGCCTTGCCAACTACGTCGCGTTCTTCAGCGATACCTATCAGTACGGGACCATCTGGATCACCTTCAGCCTGGCGATCCCGACCACGATCATCGTGCTCCTGCTTGCGCTGTGGCTGGCCTATGGCATGCGCCGCGGAATCTTCATGGAGCGCACCGTCACGACGATCCTGATCATGCCGATCTCGCTGGGCGTGATCCTGCTGTCCGAGGGCATTCTCGGCTTCTATGGCTCGCAGGGCTGGCTGAACCAGATCGTGCTGGGCCTTGGCCTCGTGAAAGAGCCCTTCATTCTTACCCACAATTACATCGGCGTCATGCTGGCGCTGTTCATGCAGCAATTTCCGTTCTGCTTCCTGATGTTGCTCGGCTACATTTCCGGCATCGATCCCAGCCTCGAACGGTCCGCGCGCATGCTCGGTGCGACACCCTCGGTGGTCTTCCGCCGGGTGATGCTGCCGCTGATCGCGCCGGGGCTCGCCATCGCCTTTGCGCTAGTGTTCGTGATGAGTTTTGCGGTGTTTCCATCCGCCATCATGCTGGGACAACCTGCCGGCGCGACGCGAACCATTTCCATCGCGGCCTACCAGAAAGCCTTCGAGCAATACGACATGTCCGCTGCGTCGGCGATCGCCGTCGTGATGGGGCTATGCCAGTTGGCGGCGCTGCTCGTCATCATCCTGTTTAGACGCCGGCTGTCGCCGGCGGCGACGATGGGCGTCGGAAAGAGATAGGCAGGACCATTCGATGCGCGCCAGGATGTGGAAGCTCTCGCTCTATCTCTTTATCTTCGGTTTCATCCTCAACATGCTGGGGATCGTGACGCACGTCGTGGTCAGCTCGTTCGCCAAGAGGTGGTTCGGCAGTGCCCTCCCGCCGGCCTATACCACCGACTGGTTCGCCTATGCGTGGAAGAATTTCGATCTCGGGCAGGTGCTCGGCGTCACGCTCCTGATCGTCGTCGTCGTCGTCATCCTCGCGCTGGCTATCGGGTTTCCTGCCGCCTACATCCTGGCGCGCCGAAACTTTCGCTTCAAGTCGGTGATACTGCTTCTGTACTTTCTGCCGCTGGTGATTCCGCAGATGACGTACGGAATTCCGCTCGCCACCACGCTCTATCGTTACGGCGTCGGCGGCTCGGTGCTCGGCGTGATCCTCGCCGTGCTGGTCCCGATGGTCCCGCTGGCGGTCTTCGTGCTGATGCCATTCTTCGAGCAGATCAGCGTCAATCTTGAATGGAGCGGGTCCGTTCTGGGGGCGAGTCGGGCGCAGATTTTCAGGCGGATCCTGTTTCCGCTGATGGTGCCGGGCATTCTGACTGCGGGCATTCTCATTCTGGTGAATACGATATCGAATTTCGAGCTGGCCTTCCTGCTCGGGGGCGGCGGGTCGCAGACGCTGGTGGTTGCGCTGTTTTACAACATGTTCGCCGGCGGCGTGCGGCCGGTCTATTCGATCGACGCCATGGCCGTTATCTACATGGTGATGGTCATGACATTGCTTCTCGTCGCGCTGCGTTTCGTGCGGCCGACCCAGATGGTCTTCAAACTGGACCGTTGAGCTTCCGCTATTTGCGACCGTTGATCGGGCATCCCTTTGGATGCACCGCGGCATGCCGTTTGCGCAAAAGTTGAGCGGCGCTTGCCTAAACAAATGCCTTTACGATATAGTAAAGTAACTTAAC
>JAQGKA010000625.1 GCA_028290355.1 Tardiphaga sp.
TGGTGCATGGCAGAGGATTGCCGTTGATCGATCCCCGGAGGCGGGCATGTCGTTTTCCACATCAGACCGATGGTCGAACCGGCCGCTCAAGCCCGGAGGCGTCGCGGTGGCCGGTAATGTGCTTTTCCCGCAATGGCGGCGCTTTTCGCGGTTGCCGGACGGTTTTGTTTCGCCGGGAGATGCAACGTTCGTCGCAACGATGTTGGTCGGGTTGGTGCTATATTTTTCCGTTGCTGCGGCCGCGCTGACGTGCGGCATGGCCTGCTACCGACTGGGACAGACCGCACGCGCATGGCGTAGCCCCGCCGATTGAAGGGTGCCATCCGACGGCACCTGCGGGTGCCGGCGCCGGGATGCCATAACAGGGCACCTCCCGGATTCGGTGCCAGGGCCCAGACAACCCCCTGTAATTCTTTGAATCAAAACGTGTTTGGATGGATTTCCCGCGCCATCGCCACATTTGTGGCATCATGCTAGGAGAACCCGGTGCGCGGGATGGCGCATCTATTCGGGGTTTACGTGATGGTTTCCAAGATCGCTGACAAGGTTTTAGGCAAGGGTTCCGAAGGCATGGGCGCGGACCGCATGCTGCGCGTGGGCGTCGTCGGCGCCGGCGTGATGGGCACCAACCACGGCCGCGTCATGGCCGGGCTGCCGGGCATCGAGCTGGTCGGCATCGTCGACCCGTTGCCGGAGCACCGTGCCCGCGCCGCCAAGATGATCGGCTGCCCGACCTTCTCCGAGCTGGATCAGCTGATCGCCGCCGGCGTCGATGCCGTCACGGTTGCAGCGCCGACCCACCTGCATCACCAGGTTGCGTTGGCGTGCATCGCGCGTGGCATTCATGTACTGGTCGAGAAGCCGATCGCCTCCACCGTGGCGGAGGGCCGCGAGATCGTCGAGGCGGCGCGTGCCGCCGGCGTGACGCTGATGGTCGGCCATGTCGAGCGCTTCAATCCGGCGGTCGCCGCGGTCAAGCAGGCGATCAAGGGCGAGGACATCCTGTCGATCGCGATCACCCGGGTCGGCCCGTTCCCGCCGCGGATGTCAGACGTCGGCGTCGTCATCGACCTCGCGGTGCACGACATCGACCTGATCCGCTGGTTCACCGAATCCGACATCATCGACGTGCAGTCGCAGCTCGCTTCCGCAATTGCCGAGCGCGAGGACATCGCGCTGCTGCAGTTCCGCACCGAATCCGGCGTGCTGGCACATATCAACACCAACTGGCTGACGCCGTTCAAGGCGCGCACCGTCACGGTCGCGACCCGCGGCAAATATGTCATGGGTGATCTCCTGACCCGCCAGGTCACTGAATGTTTCGGCTTCCAGACCGACGGCAGCTATTCGATGCGGCATCTGCCGGTCGGGCAGGACGAGCCGCTGCGCGCCGAATTGCTGGCGTTCCTCGATGCGGTTCGGTCAGGCGGCGTGCCCGCCGTGACCGGCGAAGAGGGCGTCGCCAGCCTGGAGATCGCGATCCAGTGCCTGGAAGCGCCCAAGAAGCCCACAGCGGCGGCCGCCCGTCCGGCGCCGCGCCGCGTAGTCGGCTGACGCACACGTCAACCCGGCGCGTTCGCGCGCCGCTGTTCAACACCAATATCTGCAGGCCCCTATGAACCAGCATTTGCGTCCAGAGCCCGTCCCCTTCATCGACATCGGCGCGCAGCGCCGCCGTCTCGGCCAGTCGATCGACGATGCCGTCGGTCGCGTACTGACGCATTGCCAGTTCATCGGCGGCCCCGAAGTGACGCAGCTCGAAGCCGAACTTGCGGCCTATACCGGCGCCAAGCATGTCATCAGCTGCGCCAGCGGCACCGATGCACTGCTGATGGTGTTGATGGCCAAGGGCGTTGGCCCCGGCGACGCGGTATTCTGTCCGTCGTTCACCTTCTGCGCCACCGGCGAGGCCGTGGCGCTGACCGGCGCGTCGCCTGTTTTCGTCGATGTCGATGAAGCCACCTACAACATGGATGCCGCTTCCCTGAAGCGCGCCGTTGCCACCGCGAAGAAGCTCGGCCTCAAGCCCCGGGCGATCATCCCGGTGGACCTGTTCGGCCAGCCCGCCGACCACGATACGATCGCTGCCATCGCCGAAGCCGAAGGCATGTTTGTGCTCGACGACGCCGCGCAGGCGTTCGGCGCCAAGTACAAGGGCAAGCGCATCGGCACTTTCGCGCTCGCCACTGCGACCAGTTTCTTTCCCGCCAAACCGCTCGGCTGCTTTGGCGACGGTGGTGCGATCTTCACCGACGACGATCAGCTCGCCGCCCACCTGCGCAGCATCCGCGTCCACGGCCAGGGTTCTGACAAATACGACAACGTCCGCCTCGGTCTCACCGGCCGCCTCGACACGATCCAGGCCGCGGTGCTGCTCGAGAAGCTGAAGATTTTCGACGACGAAATTGCCGCCCGCAACAAGGTCGCGGAGCGCTACGCCCGCAGCCTCGGCAACATCGTCACGGTGCCGCGTGTTGCCGATGGCAACAGTTCGATCTGGGCCTGCTACACCATCCGGCTGCCGAAGGGCACCGACCGTGACGCCTTCGCCGCGGCACTGAAGGCGCAGGGCGTGCCGACGGCGATCTATTATGTGAAATCGATGCACATGCAGACCGCCTACGCCAATTACCCCGTCGCGGATGGCGGCCTGCCGGTGTGCGAGGCGCTCTCCGCCGACGTCATCAGCCTGCCGGTGCACGCTTATCTCGACGAGGCGACCCAGGAACGCGTCATCCAGG
The DNA here is from genome assembly GCA_028290355.1 of Tardiphaga sp. Classification (GTDB taxonomy): domain Bacteria; phylum Pseudomonadota; class Alphaproteobacteria; order Rhizobiales; family Xanthobacteraceae; genus Tardiphaga. Next base: position 2,742 of record JAQGKA010000625.1, read on the forward strand.
CTGTGCGCGACGCGCTGGCGGCATGATTTGCTCGTTTTGAACCGCCGCCGCATGCTGTAGAAGCTGCGGATGCTCGGACGCATTTTCACCGTCGGCGGTTATACGCTGCTCTCGCGGATCACCGGATTCGCGCGCGACATCATGCTCGCCGCGATTCTTGGTGCCGGGCCGGTCGCCGACGCCTTCTTCGTGGCGCTGCGGCTGCCCAATCATTTCCGAGCGATCTTCGCCGAAGGCGCCTTCAATGCAGCCTTCGTGCCGGCCTATGCCCATGTCCGCGGCGAGGGCGGCGAGACCTCGGCGCGGCTGTTCGCCAACCGCATCTTTACGCTGCTGCTCGTTTCGCAGGTCGTGCTGCTGGCGGTAGCTTTGCTGTTCATGCCGCAGGCCATGAGCATCCTCGCGCCGGGCTTCACCGACGAGCCCGAGCAGCGCCGTCTTGCCATTGAGCTGACGCGGATCACCTTTCCCTATCTGCTGCTGATCACGCTGGTGACGCTGTATGGCGGCATGCTCAACGTGGTCAATCGCTTCGCCAGCGCCGCGGCGGCGTCGATCTTTCTCAACATCTCGATGATGGCAACGTTGGCGCTCGCCGTGTTCTTCCCCACCGCCGGCCACGCCGCGGCCTGGGGCGTGCTGATCTCCGGCTTCCTGCAATATTTCCTGCTTGCCGGCGATCTCGCCCGCCATGGCGGCCTGCCGCGCTTCGCGCCGTTGCGGCTCGATGAAGACGTTCGCGCCTTCTTTCGCGCGCTGGGGCCGGCGACCTTGGGCTCAATGGGCACGCAAGTCGCGCTGTTCGCCGACACCATCATCGCCACCTTCCTGCCGGTCGGCGCCTTGTCGGCGCTGTATTACGCCGACCGCCTCAATCAGTTGCCGATCGGTGTGATCGGCATCGCCATCGGCACCGTGCTGCTGCCGGAAATGTCGCGGCGGATCACCTCGGGCGATCACGCCGGCGCGATGGCGTCGCAGCGCCGCGCCTTTGAATTCACGTTGCTGTTCTCGGTGCCGTTCGTCGCCGCGTTTCTCACCGTGCCCGATGTCGTCATGCGCGCGATGTTTGCACGAGGCGCTTTCACGAAAGCCGACGCAGCGGCGGCCGGCGCCACACTCGCCGCCTATGCCATTGCGCTGATTCCCTTCGTGCTGATCCGCAGCGCGGTCGCGACCTTCTATGCCCGCAAGGACACCGCCACGCCGGTGAAGGCGTCGCTCACGGGCATCGTCGTCAATGTGCTGTTGAAGATTCTGCTGATGGGATCGCTGGCCCAAGTCGGTCTCGCATTGGCAACCGCCGTCGGCGCCTGGGTCAACCTGCTGCTGGTGATCGGCTTCGCGGTGCGGGCAGGCTATCTTGAGTTCGATCGGGCGTTTGTGCTGTCGCTGATCAAATTCTTCGTGATCGGCGTGGTGCTCGCGGTGGTGCTGTGGCTCGCTGCGCATTTTGCTGCGGTGCAGTTTGCCAGCATGTCCGCGCTGCGCGATGAGGCCGCGCTGGGCGTGCTGATGATGGTCGGCACCGTCGTCTACGTGACCTTGATCCTGCTGCTGTTCGGCCGCCATTGGCTGAGGTCGCTGGTGCGAAGCTAAGCCGCATTTGCGCTTCCCGCCGTTCCGCTGCAAGATAGAGCAAATCTAAACTGCAGTCGGAGAAACCATGGCTCCCATCAAATTCGGCGTCGGACAAAGCGTCCTGCGCAAGGAAGACGACGCCCTGATTCGCGGCAAGGGCCGCTACACCGACGATCACGCGCCGGCGACCCTGCACGCGCTGATG
>JAQGKA010000435.1 GCA_028290355.1 Tardiphaga sp.
GCCTGAAGGACGAATACAGCCTCGCGCTCAAATCGGGCCTCGTGCACCAATGGGGCGAACTGAACCAGCGATTCCATATGGGCCTGTTGCGCCATGCCGGCCGGCCACGCTCAATGGGCATTATTGCTGGGCTTTTGCAAGATTGCGACCGCCCGACGCGATTGCAATTGTCGGTGTCGGGCGATGTCGCGCGCGCCGATACCGAACACAGTCAGATCCTGGACCTGTGCGAAGCAGGGGAGATCGTCTCCGCTGCCAACCTGCTGCGCAGCCATATCGAGCATGCCGGCCATTCGCTGATCGAGATTTACCGGAAGTCGGTCGCTGCGTGAATTGAGCCGTTGCGAAATGCCGGGTTCGCCCGACGCTCGGCTGCGCAAAGCGCGGTGCCGAGATGGCTCGCGCATGCGCGGCTGATGAATCTGTTTTCGAAAGCCGTTGGTCCTCGTTGGAAGGCGACCCGGTCGGAGATTTGGCGTGCCGGCGGTGAAGATCGGCCCGTTGCACGGCGCTCGCGCCGCAGCGCCGACGTTGAGGCAAACCTGAGGCGGGCGACACCGCTGCCGCCTCAGGTCCCTCGCTTGACAGCCCCAAACATTTTATACAATCTACGATCTTGAGCGGCAGGGAGCGGGGATCGTGTCGGAGTTTGCGTTAGAGACATCGCAGCTGACCAAGACATTCGGCGGCTTTACAGCCGTCAAGAGTGTCGACCTCAAGGTGCGGCGCCACACCATCCATGCATTGATCGGGCCGAACGGCGCCGGCAAGACCACGTTTTTCAATCTGCTGACCAAATTCCACCGGCCGACGGCCGGCTCGATCATGTTCGAGGGGGTCGACATCACCGCCGAGTCGTCTGCCGCCACGGCGCGGCGCGGGCTGGTGCGCTCGTTCCAGATTTCGGCGACGTTTCCGCATCTCACCGTGAAGGACAATGTCCGCGTCGCGCTGCAACGCAAGCTCGGCACGCAGTATCATTTCTGGAAATCGGCGCGCACGCTCGATGTGCTTGACGCCGCCGCCATGGAGCTGCTCGCGGATGTCGGGCTGGCCGATGCCGCCGCGATCAATGCCGCGGATCTGTCCTATGGCCGCAAGCGGACCCTGGAGATCGCGACTACCCTGGCGCTGGATCCACCGTTCCTGCTGCTCGACGAACCGACCCAGGGCATGGCGATCGACGACGTCGATCGCATCAAGCGGCTGATCAAGCGCATTTCGAGCGGCCGCACCATCCTGATGGTGGAGCATAATATGTCGGTGGTTGCCGACATCAGCGATACCATTACCGTCCTGCAACGGGGCGAGATCCTGGCCGAAGGGCCCTACGCGCAAGTATCGATCGATCCCGCCGTGAAAGCCGCCTATCTCGGAGGCGGCCATGCGTGACACGCCCATCGTGCTCGAAACCCGCGGCCTGCAGGCGTGGTACGGCGAATCCCACGTGCTGCATGGCGTCGATATCAGGGTTCACGAGGGAGAGTGCGTCACGCTGCTGGGCCGCAACGGCGCCGGTCGTACCACCACCTTGAAGGCCATTCTCGGGTTGACCGACCGACGCTCCGGCTCGGTAACGGTGAATGGCGCCGAAGTCATACGCCTGCCGCCGCATCGTATCGCGCGGCTGGGCCTCGGCTACTGTCCAGAAGAGCGCGGCATCTACAAGACCCTGACCACCTCGGAAAATCTCACACTGCTGCCGCGGCTCGGACCCGGCGGATTGCCGCTCGCCGATGTGCTGACGATGTTTCCGAATCTCGCGGAGCGCAGCGACAGTTACGGCGGCAGCCTGTCCGGTGGCGAACAGCAGATGCTGGCCATGGGCCGCATCCTGACCACGGGCGCGCGAATCCTGCTGCTTGATGAAATCACCGAAGGCCTCGCGCCTGTCATCGTCGAGGCGCTGGGGCGCGCCATCTCGCTGCTGAAAAGCCGGGGCTTCACCATTCTGCTGGTCGAGCAAAATTTCCATTTCGCGCGCCACCTCGCCGATCGCCACTATGTCGTTGAGCACGGCCACATCGCCGCGGAGATCGCGGCCGACGAGGTCGATGCGCGGGAAGATCAGGTCAACAGGCTACTCGGAGTGTGATGATGAAACAGGAGACGGGACCAATGCAAAAGCGTTTGATTACCGGTGCTTTCGGCTTGTCGCTGGCCGCGCTGACGGCTTTGCCGTCTCTGGCCGCGGACAAGATCAGCGACGATGTCGTCAAGATCGGCATCCTCAACGATCTGTCGGGCATCTACTCCGATTTCACCGGCAAGGGGTCCGCGGTGGCGGCCCAGATCGCGATCGACGAGATGGGCGGCAAGGTTCTCGGCGCGCCGATCGAACTGATCGCTGCCGATCACCAGAACAAGCCCGACATTGCCGCTAACCTCGCCCGCGAATGGTTCGATCAGGGCAAGGTCGACATGATCGCTGACTTCCCGACCTCCTCCACCGCGCTCGCGGTGATGGAAATCGCCAAGCAGAAGAACCGCGTCACGATGCTGTCCGCTGGCGTTGCGATGGCGGCGATTACCGACAAATGTTCGCCGCTCAATGCGCAGTGGATGGTCAACACCTACGCGCTCGCCGCCGGCACCGCCAAGGCGTTGCTCAAGGAAGGCAAGAAGAGCTGGTACTTCGTCACGGCCGACTACACCTTCGGCCATTCGCTCGAGAAAGACGCTGCCGCGGTCGTCGAAGCGGACGGCGGTAAAGTCCTGGGAACGTCGCGTCATCCGTTTCCAGGCGGTGATTTCTCATCCTTCATGCTGAAGGCGCAGGCCAGCGGCGCGCAGGTCATCGCGCTCGCCAATGCCGGCAGCGACACCATCAACTCGATCAAGCAGGCCGCCGAATACGGCATCGGCCGGACCGACAAGCAGGTGATAGCCCCGCTGCTCGCCTACATCACCGACGTCAAGAGCCTCGGGCTCGCCAAGGCGCAGGACATGTACCTGACCGAAGCGTTCTACTGGGATTACGACGATCGCTCGCGCGCCTTTGCTGAGAAATATTTCGCGAAGATGAACCGCATGCCCAGCGCCTCGCAGGCGGCGGTGTATTCGGCCACGCTGAGCTATCTCAAGGCGATCGACGGGGCGGGCACCGATGAGGCCGGCGCGGTGATGGCGAAGCTGCGCACCATGACGATCGACGATGCCGTGATCCGCAACGGGCATCTCCGCGTCGATGGTGCGCTGGTCCACGACATGCTGCTTCTGCAGGTCAAGAAGCCGGCGGAATCCAAGCGCGACTGGGACTTCTACAACGTCAAGGCCGTGCTGAAGGGGGATGACGTGTTCCCGAAGCCGAGTGACGCTTGCCCGCTCAACAAGAGCTAGAGTCTGATGCACGAGACTGGAATCGCATGCAGCAACGCCCACGGAGCTAACCTCTCCCCGCCTGCGGGGAGAGGTCGGAGCCGAGCGCCAGCGAGGCTTCGGGTGAGGGGCTGCCAGAGAGTCTCTCGGACTCCCCCTCACCCGACTCGAACGCGCTCCGCGCATTCGAGCCACCCTCTCCCCGCAAGCGGGGCGAGGGGAGTAAGGACAGCGCCACCGGTGATGCAGCGATGACGATTTCCCTTCAGGCCTTCATGGCCCAGCTTACCATTGGCCTGATCGGCGGTTGCTTCTATGC
>JAQGKA010000011.1 GCA_028290355.1 Tardiphaga sp.
TGAGAGCGTTCACGTCCACCGCGCTCGGCGGGACGGAAAAATGCTGCCAGATCCCCGGCAAGTCGGTGAACCGCAGATCGATCATCTGGACTTCCTCGTCCTTGATCGCCTTCAGGAGATCTTCGGCTGTCGCGCAATTCGGAAGCATGGCTTCACTCCTATAACGGAGGGGGCGCCTTGAAGATCGTGTTGCCGGTCAGTCGCTGCCAAGCGGCTTGGAACGGATTTTGGTCCGCGTTCCACCTTCCGCGCCGCCGCCCCGGCCTCGATCCCGCATGGCGGCGCTCGCATTCAGGCGCGCCTTGTCATCCGCGAACCGGTTGCTTCAGCTTTGGTGCGGTCCACGCATGAGCTTCAAGGCGTCTTCGATGTGCCGCCAGGTTCTGGCCAGTTCCACCTCGCCCTTTACTTCAAGGTCGATGGCGTTCTGGGCAGCTTCCGCAATGGCCTGGGCGCCGTGTGCTTCCAGCAACTGTCGCGCATAGTTGTGGATTTCGATTTCTCGCATGGCGTCATGCTCCTCTCGTCTGCGCGCGACCGTGAACTCCAGTCGAGCAGCAGAACTGTGATGTTGACACCTATCAAGCCCACACAGTCTGCATCCCGGCGCGGGACATTTGCAAGAGCCCCTTCCAGATCATGGGCCGCCAAACCCGGACACCGGTAATCATTCCACGACGGGAATACCGCTGTTCTTCTGCTCCAGATCAGTAGTGGCGGCAGCAGAACGCCCGCTCTATTTTCGCCGCATCGTCAAGCGCAGACGTTGGTACCTACCGTCAACGCTTCGCCTTCGTGCCAGTGCGCCATTCCCACCCATGGTCAAGGTCGCCTCTGATCAAAGTCACTTCGCCCCGTCGGGGCGTGGGACGAGATGGGTGAGCAAATCCGTCGGCAGCGGAAAGACGATGGTTGAGGACCGCTCGCTCGCAATGTCGTGAAGGGCCGCAAAATAGCGTAATTGCATCGCTTGTGGTTCCCGGGCCAGAAGTCGGCCAGCCTCGACGAGCTTCTCGGCGGCCTGCTGCTCGCCTTCGGCATTGATCACCTTCGCGCGCCGCAACCGCTCGGCCTCGGCCTGCTTGGCAATCGCGCGGATCATGCTTTCGTTGAGATCGACATGTTTGATCTCGACATTGGTCACCTTGATGCCCCAGGCGTCGGTCTGCTGATCGAGGATCTCCTGAATGTCAGCGTTGAGCCGATCCCGTTCCGCCAGCAGTTCGTCGAGCTCGTGTTTGCCGAGGACGGAGCGCAGTGTGGTTTGCGCCAGCTGGCTGGTCGCGGCCATAAAGTCCGCGACCTTGATGATCGCTCGCTCCGGGTCGACGATGCGGAAGTAGAGGACGGCGTTGACCTTGACCGTGACGTTGTCGCGCGTGATCACGTCCTGCGGCGGCACGTCCTGCACCACGACCCGTAGATCGACCTTCACCATCTGCTGCGCGAACGGAATGAGAATGATGAGACCGGGACCCTTCACCCCGGTGAAGCGACCTAGCGTAAAGACGATGCCGCGCTCATATTCCCTCAAGATGCGAATCGCTACCGAGAGAAACATGACCACGACGACTACGAGAAGAAGATAGCTCAGATAGTCGAGCATCATCACACACCTCCTTCGTTGACGGTTCGTGCTAGTCGCCGTCGCACCACAAGCGTCAGGTCTTTGATACCAGCCACCTCGACCATCTCCCCGGGTGCAAGGGCTTCCGCCCCGTGGGCCTGCCAGCGCTCACCATGCGTGAAGACATGACCTTCGCTGCCGGACCAGTCGAGAACTTCGGCAGGCAGACCGCGCATGGCCTGCTCCCCGACCCGGGCCGGGTTTCTGCGGGCGCGCCAGAGCGAACCGAGCACGATGACGGTCAGGCTGACGATCATCGCCATCGCAATGATGACGACCGTCCATGACAGCCGGTATCCCGGGGCCTCGATCTTGAACAGCATGGCGGCCCCGAGAAGAAACGCGGCGACGCCGCCAAGGCCGAGAACCACGGTTGGGTTGAAGGCTTCGGCGACTAGAAAGGCTATCCCCAGCATCATAAAGGCGAGGCCGGCGTAGTTGATCGGCAGCATGTTGAGGGCATAGAGGCCGAGCAGCAGACAAATCGTCCCGACCACCCCCGGCGCGATGGCGCCCGGGGTGGAAAACTCGAAGATCAAACCGTAAACGCCGACCATCAGCAGGATGAAAGCGACGTTGGGATCGGTGATAACGGACAGAAACCGGATCAGCCAGCCGGGATCGAGTCGCTCAATTGTCAGGCCCCTTGTCGCCAGCTGCCGCATATCGCCACCTGCGAGTTCGACCGTGCGACTATTGATCTGCTGAAGCAGTTCGGCCGGATTGCGCGCGACGAGATCGATGACATTCGCCTGCAATGCGCTGCTGGCGGAAAGACTGGCGGCCTCGCGCACTGCTTTCTCGGCCCAATCGGCGTTGCGCCCGCGCAGTTCGGCGAGGCTGCGGATCAGCGCAACCGCGTCGTTCGTCGCCTTCGCCGTCATGGCATCCTTTAACGCAGGCTGCTGTGCATCGTCCTTTTTGTCCTTGCCGTCCTTGTCTGGTGGGCTGCCTGGCAGACCCGGCAGCGGGCCGCCGATCTGAACGGGCGTCGCGGCGCCCAGATTGGTGCCTGGCGCCATGGCCGCGATATGCGTTGCGTAGAGAATGTAGGTGCCCGCGCTCGCCGCATGGGCACCGGATGGAGCAACGTAGCCAATGACGGGAACCGAGGATCCGAGCACATCCGCGATGATCTCGCGCATGCTGGTTGCGAGGCCGCCTGGCGTGTTCAGACGCAGGATAACGACGTCGACCCGCCGTTCGCCCGCCGTCGTCAGCGCTTCCTTCACATATCTGGCGGTTGCCGGACCAATTGCCCCGTCGATCTCGATCATCAATGCGGGTCTACTGCTCTCCTCCGCTGACAGCAGCGCGGGAGAGGCAAACTGGGCAGCGGCAGCAATCGCCGCAACAAGGGTCGCCTGCACCATTCTCACGGCAAGACTCCCTAATAATGCGATATATGGGGCTAGTCTTCCCGCACCTCAATAGGACCGACGCACGCATGAGCGCTGCGAAATCCGCCTCGGGCGCGGTGAAATCTGTCCCGGATGTTGCTACGCTGATCCTGGCAACGTTGACCGGAACCGTTGGATGCCGTCGCATCCAACGCTCCTGACCGCACCGTCATTGCGGAAGACCCCCAACGCAGGGCGACGTTCCCAATCCAGACAGCGAGGCAGGCCATGGTGAAACCGTTTCCGTCGAAGACCCACATCGGCAACCACATGCTGCATCCCGAAACGCTCATGCTGAACTACGGCTACGATCCGCAACTGTCGGAAGGAGCCGTCAAACCACCGGTCTTCCTGACCTCGACCTTCGTCTTCAGGACCGCCGAAGACGGACAGGACTTCTTCGATTTCGTCTCGGGTCGGCGCGAGCCTCCTGAGGGGATGGGGGCGGGCCTGGTTTATTCGCGGTTCAATCATCCCAACAGCGAGATCGTCGAGGACAGGCTCTCTGTCTACGAGCGCACCGAGAAATGTGCGCTGTTCTCGTCCGGGATGGCAGCGATTGCGACCACGGTCCTCGCATTCGTCCGCCCTGGCGACGTCATTCTGCACTCTCAACCGCTCTATGGCGGGACGGAAACTCTGTTTGCAAAGACGCTTGCGGGCCTCTCCATCGGCGCGGTGGGCTTTGCCGACGGCATCGACGAAGCCGCAGTCAGGCTGGCGGCGGAGGACGCCATGCGTAAAGGCCGGGTTGCGATGATTTTCATCGAAACCCCGGCAAATCCCACCAACGGCCTAGTCGATATCGCGATGGTCCGCCGCGTCGCCGAGATGATCGGCCAGGCCCAGGGGTACACGCCGATCGTCGCGTGCGACAATACGTTGCTCGGGCCGGTGTTTCAGCGGCCAATCGAACACGGCGCGGATCTTTCGTTGTACTCGCTGACCAAATATATCGGCGGTCATTCCGACCTAATCGCGGGCGCTGCGCTCGGCTCAAAAGCCCTCATGAAAGACGTCAAAGCGTTGCGAGGCGCCATCGGCACCCAACTGGACCCCCATTCCTGCTGGATGATCAGCCGGTCGCTCGAAACACTGAGCA
>JAQGKA010000016.1 GCA_028290355.1 Tardiphaga sp.
TTCCAGCTTTGCGCCGCTATGACCTTAATCCACGCAATCCGCATTATCAAACCGCCCTGGTCGCAGCTGTCAACCGCGCACAAACGCCAGCGCGGCCGCGACAATTCATCGCGTCGGTGCGGTCGGAGCGGGTATGCAGGTTCCAGTACCGGGGGCCGAAGCGATCGGGTCGTTTGACCTTTGCCGGCGGCGATGGCTTGCTGCGCAACAACAAAAACAGAAAACGGGACGAAACGGGATGGGTCAGGCCTACGAAATCTATGCGATCCGCTATGCCACCATGACGGCGCGCACGCCGCAGATGAACTATCTGCAGCCTGACCCGCACGATACCGCGGCGGCCGACCTCGATTACTTCATCTGGCTGATCCGCGGCGGTGGCCATGATATCCTGGTCGATACCGGCTTCAACGAGGCTGCTGCGCAGGCCCGCAACCGCAGGCTCACGATCAACCCGGTCGATGCGCTGGCCAATTTCGGCGTGCGTGCGGACGATATCAAGGACGTCATCGTCACCCATCTGCACTACGACCACGCCGGCAACCTCGATCGCTTCCCCAACGCGCGGTTTCATTTGCAGGACCGCGAGATGAGCTACGCGACGGGGCGCTGCATGTGCAACGGACTGCTGCGGCATCCGTTCTCGGCCGAGGATGTCACCTTGATGGTGCGCCACGTCTTCAATGAGCGCGTCACCTTCCACAATGGCGACGGCGAGATCGCTGATGGTATCACGCTGCACCGCGTCGGCGGTCACTCCGACGGGTTGCAGATCGTGCGGGTAAGGACCGAGCGCGGTCCGGTGGTGCTGGCGTCGGATGCCGCGCATTACTACGGCAATATGCATCGCCGCAGTCCGTTTCCGATCGTCTACAACATCGGCGACATGCACGAGGGCTGGGCGATTACCGAACGCCTCGCCGGCCATCCCGATCGCATCATTCCCGGACACGATCCGCTGGTGCGCGAGATCTATCCGCGCGCCGGCGGCAAGGCCGACGCCTATGCGCTGCACCTGCCTCCATCGCGCTCGTTCGCATGAAGCGCGTGCGCGCTTAGGCTTAGTAGGCCTCGGTCTCGCTCGCGGCCTTGCTGGTCTGCACCAGTTCGAGGCTTGCCTCGATCTTGCCGAGCAGGCCCGCAAAATCCTTGCGTTCCTGCGCCGACAGGCAGGACAGGATTTCCCGCTCCTTGCGCAGCAGCCGCGGGATCAGCTCTTCATAGAGCGCGTGGCCCTGCCGCGTCAGCCGCAGCCGGAATTCACGGCGATCGTCGGCGTTCTCGACCCGCTCGATCAGGTCGCGCGTCATCAGCGCCGTCACCGCCCGGCTGATGGTGGATTTATGGGTCCGGGTGCAATGCGCAATATACTGCGCGCTGCAGGCGTCGTTGCGGAAGCCGAGCGTCGCGATCACCCGCCATTCCGGAATGTCGAGCCCGTAGCGCGCCTGGTATTCGCTGGACAATGCGGCGCTGACCTCCGCCGCCAGCCGGTTCAGCCGGAACGGTCCAAATTTGACAAGATCGAATTTTGCCACGGGCGCCTGCCAGAAACGGGTTGACGCCGGCACGCCGCCGGCGTTTAGATGGTTGCAAATGAGACTATCTTAAGGGGAGTGCGGTCCGTTGGCCAGACCAGCGTCGATCATCGAAATGGCCGGGGGCTGACGCATGGCGCAGCCCGCACTGCAATTCGGCTATCGCCGCCATCCCGATCAGGATCGGGTCGATGCCGCGCGCCATCCGGTCGTAATTGTTGGTGCCGGGCCGGTGGGGCTGTCGCTGGCCATCGATCTGGCGCAGCGCGGCCAGAGCGTCGTTCTGCTCGACGATGCTGACCGGATTGGCGACGGCTCGCGCGCGATCTGCTTCTCGAAACGCTCGCTCGAATTGTGGGACCGCCTGGGCGTCGCCGACCGCATGATTGAAAAAGGCGTGGTCTGGAAAGTCGGCAAGATCTTTCTCGGCCCGGAGATGTTGTACCAGTTCGACCTCTTGCCCGACGACGGCCACAAGATGCCGGCCTTCATCAACCTGCAGCAATATTACGCCGAAGCCTTTCTGGTCGATCGCGTGCAACAACTGCCCGGCATCGACCTGCGCTGGCGCAACAAGGTGACCGGCCTCGTCCAGCGCAACGATCACGCCGAACTCACCATCGAAACGCCGGACGGTCCCTACACGCTGCGCGTGGACTACGTGGTGGCTTGCGATGGCGCACGCTCCGGCCTGCGTGGTATGGTCGGCGCGGATTTCACCGGCGAGGTATTCGAGGACCAGTTCCTGATCGCCGACGTCAAGATGACCGCAAGGAATTTCCCGACCGAACGCTGGTTCTGGTTCGACCCGCCGTTCCATTCCGGCCAGTCGGCGCTGCTGCATCGCCAGCCCGACGATGTCTGGCGCATCGATCTGCAGCTCGGCCCCGACGCCGATCCCGCGGTAGAGCGGCTGCCGGAAAATGTCCGGCCGCGGATCGCGCGCATGCTCGGCCACAACGACTTCGATTTTGAGTGGATCTCGATCTACAAGTTCCAGTGCCGCCGCATGCAGCGCTTCCTGCATGAGCGGGTGATCTTCGCCGGCGATGCCGCGCATCAGGTGTCGCCGTTCGGCGCCCGCGGCGCCAACTCCGGGCTGGAAGACGCGGAAAACCTGGCGTGGAAGCTGGCGATGGTTTTGCGCGGCGAGGCGCCGGCCTGCTTGCTCGCGAGCTACGAGATCGAGCGCGGTCTTGCGGCCGACGAGAACATCAGGGCCTCGACGCGTTCCACCGACTTCATCGCGCCGCATTCCAAGCAGGAGCGGCGGCTGCGGCAGGCAGTGCTGTCGCTGGCCAAGGAAGCGGATTTCGCCAAACGCATGGTCAATGGCGGTCGGCTCTCGGTGCCGTCGGTCTATGAGTCAGCGCTCTCGACTGCGGATGAAGAGGAATGGAATGCAGGGCCACGGCCCGGCGCGCACATGCTCGATGCGCCGCTGATGAAGGCAAGCGGCGAGGCGATCTATCTGACCGAGGCTTTCAGTTCGGCCGGCCGTGGCTTCGTGCTGCTGGAAAATGCCAATGGCGCGGCCGTCGAGATTCCACAGGGCGTCGCGCATCTCCGCGTCGGCGCCGCCGCGCCGCTGCGCGATGACGCGGGCCTGTTTACGAAACGCTACGACGCAGCACCGGGCTCGGCCTATCTGCTGCGGCCGGATGGCTATGTCGCCGCGCGCTTTCGCCATCCGACGCCCTCCGCCATTGAAGCAGCGATGGCGCGCGCCAGCGGCCGGATGTAGGGAGCGACCATGCCGCTGTCCACGCAATCCAATTTCGCCGATCCCGATGCCGCCTATCGCCTGATTGTCGAGGCGCATCGCGGCCTCGATGACGAGCAAAGCGCGACGCTCGATACCGCGCTGGTGCTGGTACTCGCCAATCACATCGGCGACGCCGACGTGCTACGCGAGGCGGTGGCGCTGGCGAAGCGCGGGTTGGGAGCGCGCCAAGGGCAATGATGAAACCGAATCGTCATTCCGGGGCGCGAGCAGCGTCAGCTGCGAGCGAACCCGGAATCCCGAGATGATCAACCATCCCGGAATGACAAAATATATTCACAAAGGAACTTGAACTAATGGCCAAAGGTTTCGCATCCACCACCGACATGGCGGAAAAGAAAATCACCTTCTCCGAGATCGGCACCGATCTCTATGCCTTCACGGCCGAGGGCGACCCGAATTCGGCTGTGATCGTCGGCGACGACGGCTGCATCGTGTTCGATGCCCAGGCGACGCCGGCACTGGCCAACAAGGTGATCGAGCGCGTCCGCACCGTCACCGACAAGCCGATCAAATATGTCGTGCTGTCGCATTACCATGCGGTACGCGTACTCGGCGCTTCCGCCTTCCATGCCGAAGCTGTCGTCTCGTCGCAGGAAACCCGCCGGCTGGTGGAAGAGCGCGGCCAGCAAGACTGGGATTCCGAATTCGGCCGTTTTCCGCGCCTGTTTCAGGGGTCCGAAAGCATCCCCGGCCTGACCTGGCCGACGCTGACCTTCGAAGGCGAGATGTCGATCTATCTCGGCAAGCGCGAAGTGAGGCTGATGCAGCTCGGCGCCGGCCACACCTCCGGCGATATCGTCGCCTGGGTGCCGGACGCCGAGGTGATGTTCTCTGGCGACCTGATCGAGTATCATTCGGCCTGCTATTGCGGCGACGCGCATTTGCGCGAATGGCCGATGACGCTAAACGAAATCCTCGATTTCAATCCGAAGGCGATCGCGCCCGGCCGCGGCGACGCGCTGAAGGGCCTGTCGACCACCCGCGAGGCCGTCGCCATGACCCGCGATTTTGTCGGTTCGCTCTATGGCGCCGCCGAGCTCGCCGTCGCCAAAGGCCGCAGCCTGAAGGAGACCATGGCGGCGACACGCGAAGTGATGGACCCGAAGTTTTCCAGCTTTGCGATCTATGAACACTGCCTGCCGTTCAATGTGTCGCGTGCCTTCGACGAAGCGTCGGGGATCGATGACCCCGTGATCTGGACCGCCGAGCGCGACCGCGAGATGTGGGCCGCTTTGCAAGGAGGATGACATGAACATCAACACGTCGCCGGGCTTGATCAGCCGCAACACGGTCAACATCACGCCGGGCTACATGTCCGGCTTCGGCAACAGCTTCGAGACCGAAGCTTTGCCGGGCGCGCTGCCGATCGGGCGCAACTCGCCGCAGCGCTGCGCCTACGGGCTCTATGCCGAGCAACTGTCCGGCTCGCCCTTCACGGCGCCGCGCGGCAGCAACGAGCGCTCCTGGTTGTATCGCATCCGCCCGTCGGTGCGGCATTCCGGGCGCTTCGCCAAGGTCGATGCAGGGCTGTGGCGCACGGCGCCGTGCCTGGAGAACGATCTGCCGATCGCGCAATTGCGCTGGGATCCGGCGCCGATCCCCAAGGAGGACATGACCTTCCTGCAGGGCGTGCAGACCATGACCACGGCGGGCGATGCCGGCACCCAGGCCGGCATGGCCGCGCATGTCTATCTGATCACGCAGTCGATGGTCGATCAGCATTTCTACAATGCCGACGGCGAGATGATGTTCGTGCTGCAGCAGGGCAATCTTCTGTTCGTCACCGAATTCGGCCTCATCGATGCCGAGCCCGGCGAAATCGTGGTGATCCCGCGCGGCGTCAAGTTTCGCGTCGAACTTCCCGGCGGGGCGGCGCGCGGATACCTCTGCGAAAATTACGGCGGCGCTTTCACGCTGCCGGAGCGCGGCCCGATCGGCGCCAACTGCCTCGCCAATGCGCGCGATTTCCTCACCCCAGTCGCGGCCTATGAGGACAAGGACACCCCGACCGAACTCTATGTGAAGTGGGGCGGCACGCTGTTCATGACCCGGCTGCCGCATTCGCCGATCGATGTGGTGGCTTGGCACGGCAATTACGCGCCGTACAAATACGACCTGCGCAGCTTCTCGCCGGTCGGCGCCATCGGCTTCGACCATCCCGATCCGTCGATCTTCACAGTGCTGACTTCGCCGTCGGAAACCGCAGGCACGGCGAACATCGACTTCGTGATCTTTCCGGAGCGCTGGGCGGTGGCGGAAAACACCTTCCGGCCGCCGTGGTATCACATGAACATCATGTCGGAATTCATGGGGCTGATCTATGGCGTCTATGACGCCAAGCCGCAGGGCTTCACCCCCGGCGGCATCAGCCTGCACAACATGATGCTGCCGCATGGGCCGGACCGCGAGGCCTTCGACCACGCCAGCAACAGCGAGCTGAAGCCGGTCAAGCTCACCGGCACCATGGCCTTCATGTTCGAGACCCGCTATCCGCAGCGCGTCACCGAATTCGCCGCGACGACCCCGGCGCTGCAGGACGACTACGCCGATTGCTGGACGGGCCTGGAGAAGCGCTTCGATCCGACCAAGCCATAAGGCGCTGAGATCATCATGACGGAAGACAATAACGTCGTTCTGTACGGTTACTTTCGTTCGACGGCGGCATATCGCGTCCGCATCGCGCTCGGGCTGAAGGGCCTCAGTGCCGAGGGGCGCTACGTGCACCTGCGCAAGGGCGAGCAGACCCAGGAGGCCTATCTCAAGGTCAATCCAGCCGGTCTGGTGCCGTACTGGATCGACGGCGACCTGCATCTCGCGCAGTCGCTGGCGATCATCGAATATCTCGACGAGACCCATCCGCAGCCACCGCTGCTGCCGAAGGACGCGGTTTCGCGCGCCATCGCCCGCGAGATAGCGCTCGCAGTCTGCTGCGACATTCATCCGGTCGGCAATCTGCGGGTGCTGAACCGGCTGATCGAACTCGGCATCGACGATGCCGCGCGAACGAAATGGTCTCAGCACTGGATCGAGACCGGCTTCGCGGCGATCGAGGCGCGGCTGTCGCATCTGTCGGGGCCGTTCGCGCTCGGCGCACAGCCGACGCTGGCCGATATCTGCATCGTGCCGCAGGTGTTCAATGCGCGCCGCTTCGGCGTCGATCTCGCGCCCTATCCGCGTATCCGCGCCATCGATGCAGCGGCGGCAAAGCTCGAGGCCTTCGCCACGGCCGAGCCCGGCCGCCAGCCCGACGCCGAATAAACTGCTCTGCACGATTTTTCCGATTGGACACAAAATGCACCCCAATGATCCCGGCCTGCGCTCCTTCGTCGATGTCGATCCGTCGTCGGACTTCCCGATCCGGAACCTGCCTTATGGCGTGTTTTCGACATCGAACTCGCCGGCACCCCGTGTCGGCGTGGCGATCGGCAATCATGTTCTCGATCTGGCCGTGCTGGATTCCGAAGGATTGATCGATCTTGGCGCTGCAAAGGGCGTGTTCGCGCAAAGCGCGATCAATGCCTTCATGGCACTGGGTCCGAAGGTGTGGTCGCAAACGCGGACGCGGATCAGCCAACTGCTGCGGCATGACAATGCGGAATTGCGCGACAACGCGGCGTTACGGAAGCGCGCGCTGCTGCCGCGCGATCAGGTGACACTGCATCTGCCGCTTGAGGTGAAGGGTTTTACTGATTTCTATTCGTCGAAGGAGCACGCCACCAATGTCGGTACCATGTTCCGCGACAAGACCAATCCGCTGCTGCCGAACTGGCTGCACATTCCGATCGGCTACAACGGCCGTGCCTCCACCGTGGTGGTCTCAGGCACCAAGGTGAAGCGTCCGCGCGGACAGTTGAAGCCGCCGAGCGCGGAGCTGCCGACATTCGGCCCGTGCAAGCGGCTCGATTTCGAACTCGAAATAGGCGTAGTGATAGGCCAACCCTCGGCAATGGGCGAGATGCTGACCGAAGCGCAAGCTGAGGCGATGATCTTCGGCTTCGTGCTGCTCAACGACTGGAGTGCGCGCGACATCCAGCAATGGGAGTACGTGCCGCTGGGGCCGTTCCAGGCCAAGGCCTTCGCGACCTCGATCAGTCCGTGGATCGTGACGCGGGAGGCCCTGGAGCCGTTCCGCCTGCATGGACCGACGCAGGATCCGATGCCGCTGCCGTATCTGCAGCAGCGGCAGCCGAACAATTACGACATGGCGCTCGATGTCGCGTTGCGCGCACCCGGCATGGCCGCGCCCGCCAGCATCTGCACCACCAATTTCAAGTACATGTACTGGTCCTCGGTGCAACAGCTTGTCCATCACGCCTCATCCGGCTGTGCGATGAATGTCGGCGACCTCTTGGGCTCCGGTACCATCAGCGGCCCGGAGAAGCATCAGCGTGGCAGCCTGCTGGAAATCAGCTGGAACGGCACCGAGCCGGTTGAACTGCCCGGCGGCATCAAACGGTCGTTCCTCGAGGACGGCGATTCGCTGAGTTTCCACGGCTGGTGTCAGGGCAACGGCTATCGCATCGGTTTCGGCGAGGTCGAGGGGACGATTGTGCCGTCGGCATAGGGAACGCATTACACTGACCCCAAGTTCGTCATTCCCCGGCGCGCCAATTGGCGCGCCTGAGGGTGCGCGCGTCAGCGCGCGAACCCGGAATCTCGTCACCGGAGAAATAGACCCCATCTCGGGATTCCGGGTTCGCTCGCAGCTCACGCTGCTCCCGCCCCGGAATGACGAACAAAATTCTACCCCACCGCCTTCAGCGGCAGCTTCGACGTTTCCTTCAGCCGGTCGAGTACGATCGACGAGCGGACATGGGCCACGCTCTGGTGTGGCATCAGCACGTTGTTGACGAGGTCGGACAGTCCCTTGAGGTCGCGTAGCACCGCCTTGAGCACATAGTCGGCATCGCCAGTGAGCGAATAGGCCTCCTGGATCTCGTGGACCCGCTGCACCAGCGTGCGAAACTTCTTCGCATTATCAGGTGAATGCGTGGCGAGCGTGACCTGGATGAAGGCGATCACGCCAAAGCCGAGTGCTTCGCTCGACAGGTCGGCGTGATAGCCCGCAATCACCTTCTCCTCTTCCAGCCGCATCCGCCGCCGCGAGCATTGCGAGGCCGAGAGGCCGGCGACATCGGCAAGCTGCTGGTTGGTCAGCCTTCCGTCGTCCTGCAGCGCGGCGAGAATCTTGAGATCGAAGGCATCCACCGAGATCATGCGTCAAACACCCCATTTATGCGTAAAGCGTGCATGAATGTCGCATATTTCTCGCCCGATTGCATGCACCTTGCATCAAAAGGGACCGACACTGCAGGGCAGCAAATCAGCTCAAGGGAGACCACCATGGGTCCGTTTCCGCACGACGCGCCGCCCGCGCTCATTTCCGCCGACAACCCGATGGGCACCGACGGTTTCGAATTCGTCGAATATGCGCACCCGAAACCGCAAGAGCTGCACGCGCTGTTCAAGCTGATGGGCTATGTGCCCGTCGCCCGCCACAAGACCAAGAACATCACGGTGTATCGCCAGGGCGACATCAACTATCTCGTCAACGAAGAACCGGGCACCCACGGTTTTAATTTCGTCGCTGCGCACGGCCCCTGCGCGCCGTCGATGGCGTTTCGCGTCGTCAATGCCCAGCAGGCCTATGAGCGCGCGCTGTCGCTCGGCGCGGAGTCGGCGGATGTATCGTCCGCGCAGAAGACGCTCGATGTTCCCGCCATCAAGGGCATCGGCGGCAGCCTGTTGTATTTCGTCGATCGCTACGGCGCCAAGGGTTCGGCCTTCGATCTCGAATTCGACTGGCTTGGCGAGAAGAACCCGCACCCCGAAGGCGCCGGCCTGTTCTATCTCGATCACCTCACCCACAACGTTCATCGCGGCCGCATGGATGTCTGGACCGGCTTCTACGAACGGCTGTTCAACTTCCGCCAGATTCGTTTCTTCGACATCGAGGGCCGCGCCTCCGGGTTGTTCTCACGCGCGCTGACCAGTCCGGACGGCAAGATCCGGATTCCGATCAACGAGGACGCCGGCGATGCCGGGCAGATCGAGGAATATCTCAACACCTATCACGGCGAAGGCATCCAGCACATCGCCTGCGGTTCCAGCGACATCTATCGCTCGGTCGAGCAGCTGCGCGATGACGGCCTGCCGTTCATGCCGTCGCCGCCGGAGACCTATTTCGAGAAGATTGATGCGCGGCTGCCGAAGCACGGCGAAGACGTCCGGCGGCTGAAGCGCGACGGCATCCTGATCGACGGCGAAGGCGTGGTGGCTGGCGGCGAGACCAAGGTGCTGCTGCAGATCTTTTCGGCCAATGCGATCGGACCGATCTTCTTCGAATTCATCCAGCGCAAGGGCGACGACGGATTCGGCGAGGGCAACTTCAAGGCGCTGTTCGAATCCATCGAGGAAGACCAGATCCGTCGCGGCGTGCTGCAGCTAAAGGGTGCGGCGTAATACACGGAGTCGTCATCCTGAGGTGCTCGCCACCTCAGGCGAGCCTCGAAGGATGCGGCTGAGCCTGGAACGGCTCAGCGTCCGCCCTGCCATTCCTTCACCACCTCACCCAAGTCCGCCGTCACCGCCGCACGCGCCGAGGATGGCGTCCGTGAAAATCGTGGCGCCGGGGCCGGTTGGGTGTGGCCTTCGTGGGTGATGAACACCTCGCGCGCCACCATATGCGGGTGCTCCGTCGCTTCCGACATGGTCAGCACCGGCGCGAAGCAGACGTCGGTGCCCTGCATGATGGCGCACCATTCGTCGCGGGTCTTGGTCTTGAACACCGCGGTGAGTTTTTCCTTCAGCGCCGGCCAGTTCTTCGGGTCCATCTGTCCGTCATAATGGGGGTCGTCGAGCCCGGCGAGTTCGCGCAGCTGCGCGTACCACTGCGGCGCGCCCGAGCCGATCGAGATCGGGCAGCCGTCCTTGCATTCATAGACGCCGTAGAAATGCGCGCCGCCGTCCAGCATGTTGCTTTCTCGGCTTTCCTTCCAGCGGCCCGCCGCGGTCATGTCGAAGAACATGGTCATCAGCGACGCCGCGCCGTCGCACATGGCGGCATCGACCACCTGGCCCTGGCCGGAGCGGCTCGCCTCCAGCAGCGCGGCCAGCATTCCGACGACGAGATACAGCGCGCCGCCGCCGAAATCGCCGACCAGGTTGAGCGGCGGCACCGGCCGGTCGGCACCGCCGATCGCGGCCAGCGCGCCGGTGATGGAGATGTAGTTGATGTCATGGCCGGCGGCCTGCGCCAGCGGACCTTCCTGGCCCCAGCCGGTCATGCGGCCATAGACCAGCTTCTTGTTGCGCGCGTGCACGGCGTCGGGCCCGAGCCCGAGTCGCTCCATCACGCCTGGCCGAAAGCCTTCCAGCAGCGCGTCGGCGCCATCCAGCAGCGCCAGCACCTGCGCGATCACGGCCTTGTCCTTGAGGTCGACCGCGATGATCTTTCGGCCGCGCGACGCTGCACCTTTCGGCATCTGCTTCGGCCGTACCAGCGTGATCACCTCGGCGCCCATATCCGCCAGCAGCATGGCGGCGAAGGGACCGGGGCCAATGCCGGCGAATTCGACGATCCGCATTCCGGCGAGCGGGCCGCTGGCGCGGGGCTTGCTGGTGGGGTGCGGCTGAGTTTTGGCGGTCGTTGTGTCCTGCACCCTGGGTTTCCCATATTTTGTCGTCGCCGATGGCGAGCACTATCGTTGCGGGAAACTGTCTATGCAGTCAGCCGAGAGGGCAAGGCCGCAATCACGCATACGGCCATGCGCGGCGCTGTTGCGCCGCGTCAAATCCCGCCGCGTGAAACGCGCTCTATCCCGCTTCCGCCACCGCGCGCTGCGCCATCACCTTGATCAGGTTGGCGCGGTAGTCCGAGGAGCCATGGATGTCGGCCATCAGCCCGTCAGCAGAGATATTGATGCCGTCGAGCGCACCCGCCGACCAGTTCGCCTTCAGCGCCGCCTCGATCGCCGGCACCCGCATCACGCCATCTTGCGAGGCGCCGGTGGCGGCGACGCGGACGTCGCCGGCTTTGGTCTTGACCACGAACACCCCGGTCAGCGCAAAGCGCGACGCCGGATGGCGCATCTTGGAATAGGCGGCCTTGGCGGGAATCGGGAACGATACCGCGGTGATGATTTCGTCTTCCGCCAGCGCGGTCGAGAACAGGCCCTTGAAGAATTCATCGGCCGGGATCAGCCGCTTGTTGGTCATGACCGTGGCGCCCAGCGCCAGCACCGCGGCGGGATAGTCCGCCGCAGGGTCGTTGTTGGCGATGGAGCCGCCGATGGTGCCGCGATAGCGCACGGCGGGATCGCCGAGCATCGAGGTCAGGTGCACGATGGCGGGGATCGCCCGCTTCGCCGCCGCGCTCTGGGTGATGTCGTAATAGGGCGTCGCCGCCTTGATGATCAGCGCATCGGCGGTGGCCTCGATGCCGACCAGCTCCTTGATGCGGCAAAGGTCGATCACGTCGGAGGGCGCCGCGAGCCGCTGCTTCATCACCGGGATCAGGGTGTGGCCACCGGCGAGATATTTTGCGTCCGCGCCCTTGGCGAACAAAGCCGCGGCTTCGGCGACGCTGGCGGGACGGTGATAGGTTGTTTCATACATGGTTCTGCTCCTATTCCGCCGCTTGCTGCAACTGGATCGCGTGCCAGACGCGGTCCGGCGTCGCCGGCATTTCGAGCTTGTTGTGGCCGATCGCGTCGGTGATGGCGTTGATTACCGCCGCCGAGGAGCCGATCGCGCCGGCTTCGCCGCAGCCCTTCACGCCGAGCGGATTGCCCGGGCACAAAGTGGTGGTGTGCGACAGCTTGAACGACGGCAGGTCGTCGGCGCGCGGCATGGTGTAGTCCATGAACGACGCGGTCACGAGCTGGCCGGAGTCGTCATAGACCGCGCCCTCCAGGATCGCCTGGCCGATGCCTTGCGCCAGCCCGCCATGGACCTGGCCCTCGACGATCATCGGATTGATCAGCTGGCCGAAATCATCCGCCGCGACGAAGTTGACGAAGTGGGTCTTGCCGGTACCGGCATCGACCTCGATCTCGCAGATATAGGCGCCGGCCGGGAAGGTGAAGTTGGTCGGGTCGTAGAACGCGCCTTCCTTCAGGCCGGGCTCCATGCCGTCGGGCAGGTTGTGCGCGGTATAGGCGGCGAGCGCTACCATCGGCAGCGCGATCGACTTGTCGGTGCCGGTCACCTTGAACTCGCCGTTCTCGATGACGATGTCCTCTACCGAGGCCTCGAGCTGATGCGCGGCGATCTTCTTCGCCTTGGCCTCGATCTTCTCCATCGCCTTGAAGATCGCGGACATGCCGACGGCCGCGGAGCGCGAGCCATAGGTGCCCATGCCGAACTGCACCTTGTCGGTGTCGCCGTGGACGATCTGCACCTGATCGACGGAAATGCCGAGCCGGCCCGCGACCAGCTGCGCGAAGGTGGTCTCGTGGCCCTGGCCGTGGCTGTGCGATCCCGTCAGCACCTCGATGGTCCCGACCGGGTTGACGCGCACCTCCGCGGATTCCCACAGGCCGACGCCGGCGCCGAGGCTGCCGACGGCTTTTGACGGCGCGATGCCGCAGGCCTCGATGTAGCAGGAGAAGCCGATGCCGCGCAGTCTGCCTTCGGATTTCGCCTTGGCCTTGCGGGCGGGGAAGCCGGCGTAGTCGATCGCCTTCATGGCGGCGTCCAGCGAAGCGCCGAAATCGCCGACGTCATAGGCCATGATCACCGGCGTCTGGTGCGGAAACTGGGTGATGAAGTTCTTGCGGCGCAGCTCCGCCGGATCGACCTTGAGCTGCCGCGCCGCGGTCTCCATCAGGCGTTCGAGCAGATAGCTCGCCTCCGGCCGCCCGGCGCCGCGATAGGCATCCACCGGCGTGGTGTTGGTATAGACCCCCATCACCTCGGCATAGATGGCGGGGATGTTGTACTGGCCCGACAGCAGCGTGGCGTAGAGATAGGTCGGCACCGACGACGAGAACAGCGACATGTAGGCGCCAAAATTGGCGTGGGTCTTTACCCGCAGCGCCAGGATCTTGTTATTCGCATCGAACGCCATCTCCGCATGGGAGATGTGGTCGCGGCCATGGGCGTCGGTAAGGAAGGCCTCGGTGCGGTCGCCGGTCCATTTCACCGGGCGGCGTACCTTCTTCGAGGCCCACAGCGCCACCATCTCTTCCGGATAGATGAAGATTTTTGAGCCAAAGCCGCCGCCGACATCCGGCGCCACCACCCGCAGCTTGTGCTCCGGCGCGATGTTGTAGAACGCCGACAGTACGAGGCGCGCCACATGCGGATTCTGCGACGTGGTGTGCAGCGTGAAGTGCTCTTCGGCTTCGTTGTATTCGGCGATGGCCGCGCGCGGCTCCATCGCATTCGGCACCAGCCGGTTATTGACGAGTTCGAGAGACACGACGTTGGCGGCCTTGGCGAAGGCGTCGTTGACCGCCTTCTCGTCGCCGAGCGCCCAGTCATAGACGACGTTGCCGGGCGCTTCCGGATGCAGCTGCGGTGCGCCCTTCGCGATCGCGGCCTTGATATGCGCCGCCGCCGGCAATTCCTCGTAGGTGACGACGACGGCTTCCGCGGCATCGCGGGCCTGGTTCTTGGTCTCGGCGATCACCACCGCGACGGCCTGGCCGACGAAACGCACGGTATCCGGCGCCATCGCCGGCCAGGCGCCCATCTTCATCGGCGTGCCGTCTTTCGACGACACCGCCCAGCCGCAAATGAGATTGCCGACCTTGTCATCGACGATCTGCTGGCCGGTCAGTACATCGACCACGCCCGGCATCTCCTTCGCCGCCGACGCATCGATACTCTTCACCTTGGCATGGGCGTGCGGGCTGCGGATGAAATGCGCGTGGGTCAGGCCCAACACCTTGATATCATCGACATAGCGGCCGCGGCCGGTGATGAAACGCCTGTCTTCCTTGCGCACGACGCTTGCGCCAATGCCTTCAACGCCCATGGTCGCTCTCCCTGCCGGACCGCATGATCAGCGCAAATGTGAAAGGCGCTGTCGCAGTCGCTTATTGCTTCTCAATCAATTGCAAAGCCGCGCCGGATCACTCCGCCGCCATCGACACCTTCATGCGCGACGCCGCGTCGAGCACCGATTTGACGATGTTGTGGTAGCCGGTGCAGCGGCAGATGTTGCCTTCGAGTTCGTGCCGCACCGTTTCCTCGTCAAGGTTGCCGCCGTGGCGGTTCACGATGTCGATCGAGGCCATGATCATCCCGGGCGTACAGTAGCCACATTGCAGGCCGTGATTGTCGCGGAATGCCGCCTGCATCGGGTGCAGCTCGTCGCCGCGTGAGATGCCTTCGATGGTGGTGACGTTGGCGCCGTGGACCTGGCCGACCAGCGTGGTGCAGGATTTTACGGCGCGGCCGTCGATATGCACGACGCAGGCACCGCACTGGCTGGTATCGCAGCCGACATGGGTGCCGGTGAGGTTGAGATGCTCGCGGAGCAGGTGGACGAGAAGCGTTCTGTCTTCGACGTCGGCAGAGACAGATTTGCCGTTGACCGTCAGTTTGA
>JAQGKA010000079.1 GCA_028290355.1 Tardiphaga sp.
CATCTTCATCGACGCCGGCATCGCACTCGAACTTCACGCCGGTCCGCAATCGCGCATGGCCGCGACGCATCTCGCCGACTATATCCAGCAGAAGAAGATCGATCCCGCGAAATGCGACATCCGCTTCGGCTACGATCCGATCGGCGCCTGCGCCGCGTGGGGGCAAAGCGCCTATAACTGGTGGGAAATGGCGCCCGCGGTGACCGGTGCGATCAAGACGCTCGCAGCAGCGGGTTTCAAGGGCCCGTTCGCCGTCGCCGATGGCCGTATCATCCACGATGCCGGCGGTTCCGAAGTGCAGGAGCTGGCTTATGTGCTCGCGGTCGCGGTGTCCTATCTGCGCGCGCTGGAAGACGCCAACATTCCGCTCGATATCGCTCGCGGCATGATCTATGCGCGACTATCAGCCGACGCCGATCAGTTCCTGACCATGGCGAAATTCCGCGCGCTGCGTCTACTGTGGGCGCGCATCGAGGAAAGCTGCGGCCTGAAGCCGAAGCCGCTGTTCATCGCCGCCGACACCGCATGGCGGATGCTGACCCAGCGCGATCCCTACGTGAACATGCTGCGCGCGACGGTGGCGACGTTCTCCGCCGGCCTCGGCGGCGCCAATGCCATCTGCGTGCTGCCGCATACGCTGGCCCTGGGCCTGCCCGATGCATTTGCGCGCCGCGCCGCGCGCAATACGCAGCTGGTGCTGCTGGAAGAATCCAATCTGGCAAAGGTCTCCGATCCCGCCGCCGGCGCTGGCGGCATCGAGACGCTGACGCAGCAGCTTTGCGACGCCGCCTGGGCGCAATTCCAGGACATCGAGAAAGCCGGCGGCGCCTTCCCCGCGCTCGGCAACAACATCATCCAGCCCAAGGTCGCGGCGACCCGCGCCGCGCGCCAGGCCAGCATCGCCAGGCGCCGCGAAGTGCTGACCGGCGCCAGCGAATTCCCCAATCTGCACGAAGCGCGCGCCACCGTGCTGAGGGTAAAGCCCGTGCCGGCCAAACCCTATGGCAAGGACAAGATCAGGTTCAACGCGCTGGAGTCGATCCGGCTCGCCACGCCGTTCGAAGCGCTGCGCGACAAATCCGACCACATCCTCGCCCGATCCGGCGCGCGTCCAAAAGTGTTCCTGGCCAATTTGGGCACGCCCGCCGACTTCACCGCGCGCGCGACGTTTGCGAAGAGCTTCTTCGAGACCGGCGGCATCGAGGCTGTCGATACCGATGGCTTCGCCGATCCCGCCGCCCTCGCCGCCGCCTTCAAGGCCGCCGGCGCGACGCTGGCCTGCCTGTGCTCCTCGGACAAAGTCTATGCCGACCACGCCGCCGCGGCGGCCAAGGCCCTGCAGGCCGCCGGCGCCAAGCATATCTATCTGGCAGGCAAGCCCGGCGAACTGGAAGCCGCGCTGCGCGAGGCCGGCGTCAAGGATTTCATCTTCGCCGGCGGCGATGCGCTGGCCATGCTGGTGCAGGCCTGCGGCTTGATGGAGTGAACGATGGTGGGAACGGCGAGCAAACCCGTACTGACCGGCGGCTGCCAATGCGGCGCGATCCGCTTTGCGCTGTCGGCGGCGCCGACCCGTGTCAGCATCTGCCATTGCCGGATGTGCCAGAAGGCCTCCGGCGCGCCGTTCGCCTCACTGGCCGATATTCCGAACGAGCATTTTTCCTGGACCCGCGGCACGCCCGCGACCTTCAAGTCCTCGTCCATCGGAGAGCGCGATTTCTGCGCGCAATGCGGCACGCCGCTGAGTTTTCGCGAGATCGGCGGCCCCAAGATCGAGATCATGACCGGCGCCTTCGACCGCCCGGACAGGATGGTACCGACGCAGCAGTTCGGCAGCGAATCCCGCCTCGGCTGGGTCGGCACCGTCGCCAACCTGCCGAGCAAGACCACGATGCAGAATTACGGCCCGGAGAAGCTGGCGGAAGTTTTCAGTTACCAGCATCCGGATCATGATTGAGATGAACAGACGCATGATGCCACGCGTGCTAGTATTGGGCGCCTCGTCGCTCGCCATCCTTCGAGGCGCGCAAGCGCGCGCACCTCAGGATGACGATACCAAAAAGTATGAGCGTCATCCTGAGGTGCTCGCCGTCTTCGGCGAGCCTCGAAGGATGAGCAAGGCAGGATGACATGACCAAGATCCCCAACTTCGCCGATATCGCCTTCGCAAAAGGTGCGACCGCCGGCGCGCCATCCCGCGGCGAGCCCTGGCTCACGCCCGAAGGTATTCTGGTCAAACCCGGCTATGGCGAAGCCGATCTCGAAGGCATCGACTTTCTCGAGACCTGGCCCGGCATCGCACCGTTCCTGCGCGGGCCCTACCCGACCATGTATGTCAACCAGCCCTGGACGATCCGGCAATATGCGGGGTTCTCCACCGCTGAGGATTCCAACGCCTTCTACCGCCGCAATCTTGCCGCCGGGCAGAAGGGCCTCTCGGTTGCGTTCGATCTCGCCACCCACCGCGGCTATGACAGCGATCATCCTCGCGTGTCCGGCGATGTCGGCATGGCCGGCGTCGCGATCGACTCGATCTATGACATGCGCACGCTGTTCTCCGGCATCCCGCTCGACCAGATGAGCGTGTCGATGACCATGAACGGCGCAGTACTGCCGATCCTGGCGCTGTTCGTCGCCGCCGCCGAGGAACAGGGCGTGCCGCCGGAGAAACTCACCGGCACCATTCAGAACGACATTCTGAAAGAGTTCATGGTACGTAACACCTATATCTATCCGCCGACGCCCTCGATGCGGATCATCTCCGACATTTTTGCCTACACCTCGCAGAAGATGCCGAAGTACAATTCGATTTCGATCTCCGGCTATCACATGCAGGAAGCCGGCGCGACGCAGGACCTCGAACTCGCTTATACGCTCGCCGACGGCGTCGAATATCTGCGCGCCGGCATGGCCGCGGGCATTGACGTCGACCGCTTTGCGCCACGGCTGTCGTTCTTCTGGGCGATCGGCATGAATTTCTTCATGGAAGTGGCGAAGATGCGCGCCGCGCGTCTGCTGTGGGCGAAGCTGCTGACGCAGTTCAATCCGAAGGATCCGAAATCGCTGAGCCTGCGCACCCATTGCCAGACCTCCGGCTGGTCGCTGACCGCGCAGGACGTCTACAACAACGTGATGCGCACCACCATCGAGGCGATGGCGGCGACGCAAGGCCACACCCAGTCGCTGCACACAAACGCGCTCGACGAAGCCTTGGCGCTGCCCACCGACTTCTCGGCGCGGATCGCGCGTAACACGCAGCTGTTCCTGCAGCAGGAAAGCGGCACCAACCGCATCATCGATCCCTGGGGCGGCTCCTATTACATCGAGCGGCTCACCCACGATCTCGCCGCCAAGGCCTGGGGCCATATCCAGGAAGTGGAAGCACTGGGCGGCATGGCGAAAGCCATCGAGGCCGGTGTGCCGAAGCTGCGCATCGAGGAAGCTTCCGCCAAGACGCAGGCGCGGATCGACGCCGGCCGCCAGGCGGTGATCGGCGTCAACAAGTTCAAGCCGGTGGATGAAGCGCCCTTGGACGTGCTGAAGGTGGAAAATTCCACCGTGCGCCGGCTGCAGATCGACAAACTGGCGCGGCTGAAGAAGGAGCGCAACCAGGCCGACGTCGACGCGGCGCTACATGCGCTGACGCGCTCGGCTTCCGAAGGCAACGGCAACCTGCTGGCGCTGGCGATCGACGCGGCGCGGGCCAAGGCCACCGTCGGCGAAATATCAGACGCGATGGAAAAGGTGTTCGGCCGGCATCGTGCCGAAATCAAATCCATCACCGGCGTCTACAAGCGGGAGGCATCCACCATGTCCAACCAGGTTGAGAAAGTGCAGGCGCTGATTGACACGTTCGAGGATG
Source organism: Tardiphaga sp. (assembly GCA_028290355.1). Lineage (GTDB taxonomy): Bacteria > Pseudomonadota > Alphaproteobacteria > Rhizobiales > Xanthobacteraceae > Tardiphaga. Next base: position 3,863 of record JAQGKA010000079.1, read on the forward strand.
CCGAGGGCCGCCGCCCGCGCATCCTGGTCGCCAAGATCGGCCAGGACGGCCACGACCGCGGCCAGAAGGTGATCGCCTCGGCCTTCGCCGATGTCGGCTTCGACGTCGATATCGGGCCGCTGTTCGCCACCGCCGACGAAGCCGCCCGGCAGGCGGTGGAGAACGACGTCCACATCCTCGGCCTGTCGTCGCTCGCTGCCGCCCATCTCACCGCGGTGCCCGAACTGAAGGCCGCACTGAAGAAGATGGGCCGCGACGACATCATGATCATCATCGGCGGCGTCGTGCCGCCGCAGGACTATGCCGAACTCTACAGGGCCGGCGCCGAAGCGATCTTCCCGCCGGGCACGGTGATCTCGGAAGCGGCGGAGGAGCTGATCCACAAGCTCAATGCGCGGCTGGGGCATCGCGAAGCGGCGGAGTAGCAGCACGGCCTATCAGCGATGACATCCCGGCCGAAGAGTTCGTCATGCCCGCGCTTGTCGCGGGCATCTACGTCTTCTAAACAGGACGACGCCAAGTCGTGGATGGCCGGGACGACCCCGGCCATGACGCGGGGAGTATCTTTACTCAAACAGATTCCGCGATTGTCGTGCCCACAACCTCTTCAGCGGACGGGTGATCTCATCATGATATCTTGTCCAAGGGTGACGATCGCCGCCCTTCTCACTTGCCTTGCATTGAATTCCCCCGCTTTCGCCACCGAGCCAAAGCCCGACTTCGCGATCAAGACCAAGGTCGTCGACGCTACGGTCTTTCTCGATGCCAGGATCAAGGCCGATCCGGCGCTGGCGGCGAATTGCCTGGCCGAAGGCAAGAAGTGGGCGGAAAAAGGCCGCGCCGAGGCCACGCAGGAGCGCAAGGATTCGCCGGAGATGTTCCGTGACGGCGGCTGGAGCTATGAACGCAAATACGCAACGCGCTCGGTGGTCGCGAACCGTTACGTCAGCATCGTCAGGGACGATTACACCAACACCGGCGGCGCCCACCCCAATTTGGACGTCGATACCATCCTGTGGGACAATGTCGCCGCCAAGCGCATTAGTATCAGGCCGTTCTTCATCGAAACCGCGGACGGCGGCCCGACATTGCAAGCCGTGCTGAAGGACATCGTGATCTCGCTGAAAGCCGAGAAAAAGGCACGCGATATCGAGCTGCCGCCGGACGCGGACGGCAACTTCAACCTCGAGCCCAAACTGCTGAAGATCGGCGCGGTGACGCTGGCGCCCTCCACCGAGGCGAGCAAGAGCTCGGGCCTCACCTTCCATTATCCGCCCTATGCGGTCGGAGCCTTTGTCGAGGGCGGCTACGTCGCCTTCGTGCCGTGGCAGACCCTAAAACCCTATCTCACCCCGGAAGGCGCCGCGATCTTCGCGGGCAGCAGGCCCAAGGGCGACGACGAAGAGCCGCAGTGAGCAGCCCCAAGCCCCTCGACATCCCCGCGCTCGCCACCGACCTCCGCGCCGGCAACCGCGCCGCGCTGGCGCGCGCCATCACGCTGATCGAGAGCCGCCGCGGCGATCATCAGGCCGCGGCGCGCGAGCTGGTGCAGGCACTATTGCCGGACACCGGCACAGCGATCCGCGTCGGCATCACCGGCTCGCCCGGCGTCGGCAAGTCCACCACCATCGACATGCTCGGCATGTTCCTGATCGCGAAAGGCCACAAGGTCGCGGTGCTGGCGGTGGACCCGTCGTCGGCGCGCACCGGCGGCTCGATCCTCGGCGACAAGACAAGGATGGCGCAGCTCTCCGCCGCCGACAACGCCTTCATCCGGCCCTCGCCGGCGTCGGGCACGCTCGGCGGCGTTGCGGCGAAGACGCGGGAGGCGATGCTGTTGTGCGAGGCCACGGGCTTCGACGTGGTGCTGGTGGAGACCGTGGGCATCGGCCAGTCCGAGACCGCGGTCTGCGACATGACGGATTTCTTTCTGGCCCTGATGCTGCCCGGCGCCGGCGACGAATTGCAGGGCATCAAGAAAGGCCTGGTCGAGCTCGCCGACATGATCGCGATCAACAAGGCCGATGGCGACAATGTCGCGCGCGCCAATCTCGCCGCCGCCGAATATCGCGGCGCGCTGCATATCCTGACGCCGCGCTCTGAGCACTGGCATCCGCCGGTCCTGACCTATTCGGCGCTGACCGGCGCAGGCATCGCCGAACTGTGGCAGAAGGTTCTCGATCACCGCACCGCCATGAATGCCTCCGGCGATTTCGCGGCAAGGCGGCGCGAGCAGCAGGTGAAGTGGATGTGGACCATGCTGGAGCAGCGCCTGATGGCGCGGCTGCGCGCCGATCCGGCGGTGCGCGCCAAAGTCAAGCTGATCGAGAAGGAAGTCGCCGACGGCCGCATCGCGCCCGCGGTGGCGGCGGAGCAGATCGCAGCATTGCTGAAAGAGTGAGATGAGCAAGCCGCGCATCCTCATCACCGGCTTCGGCCCGTTCCCCAGCGCGCCGGTGAATCCGACGCAGGCTTTGGTGCAACGCCTGGCGGCATTGCGACGCCCGGCCTTCGCCGACGTCGAGCGTATCGTGCATATTTTCCCTGTCACTTACAGCGCCGTCGATCGCGAACTGCCGCAGTTGCTGGCGCAGCACCGGCCCGATGCGCTGCTGATGTTCGGCCTGGCCTCGCGGACACCGTTCGTCCGGATCGAGACCCGCGCCCGCAACGCCGTCACCATGCTGTGGCCCGACGCCGATCACACCCGGGTGCGGCAGGCTTCGATCGTGCGCGGGGCCGACGCCATCGGCTTCGGCCCGCACACCGCGCTCCTGCTGCGCGCCGCGCTCGGCGCCGGCGTCGATGCCCGGATCTCGCGCAATGCCGGCAGCTATCTCTGCAATTATCTGTCCTGGCGCGGTATCGAGGCCGCGCGCACGCTGGACGGCCCCCGCCTCGCCGCCTTCGTCCACGTGCCGCTGCTGGCGCGCGACGCCGCCTCCCGCCGGATGACACTGGAAGAACTGGTGTACGGCGGCGAAGCAATGCTGCTGGAGACGATCCGGCTGACCCGGGCGAAGCTGCGCGAGCCTCGCCTGTCAGCCTGACGGTCGTCAGACGTATTCCCTATCCTGACACCGTGGAACCGGCGATTCTTCCATCAATGGCTGAACCGGCATTCCCCTTTTCGTGAGGCAGCCATGCCCAAAACTCGCTTGTGCAGCGCAGCATGGACATCCTACATGCCGACAATCTTTCAAGGATGCCTTCGTGACCGATATCAATGCCGACGTCTGGGTCTCCTCAACCCACAGCCCCATGAAATTCCCGGAGTTCGTGCTGGTGATCGCCTCGATCATGGCGCTGAATCCGTTGGCGATGGACATCATGCTGCCGTCGCTGCCGGACATCGGCGCGGCGTTCAAGGTTGTCAGCGCCAATCGTCTGCAGGCCGTGTTGTCGGCGTTCCTGTTCGGCTTCGGCTTCGGGCAATTCGTGATCGGTCCGCTGTCCGACCGCTTCGGGCGCCGGCCGGTGCTGCTGATCGGCATGAGCGTCTATTGTGCCGCCAGCCTGCTGGCGATCGTGGCGCCGTCGTTCGAGACGCTGCTGCTGGCGCGCGTGCTGCAGGGCCTGGGCACCTCGGCCACCCGCGTCATCGCCACGTCGATCGTCAGGGATTGCTACGCCGGGCGCCGCATGGCCAGCGTGATGTCGCTGGCGATGATGGTGTTCATCGCGGTGCCGGTGATCGCGCCGTCGCTCGGCCAGGCCATCATGCTGATGACGCAATGGCGCGGCGTTTTCTTCGTGCTGACGA
>JAQGKA010000081.1 GCA_028290355.1 Tardiphaga sp.
ACGCCGCAGGCCAATGCCGCGCCGGTCCAGCGAAACGCGAAGACGATACCGAGATGTTCGGCGAGCCAGGCGCCGACCAGGCCGCGCTTGCCAAGCGTCAGCAGCAGCAGATAGCCGGTCACGACCGGCGGCAACACCAGCGGCAGGTAGATGATGGCATCGACGACCGCCTTGCCCCAGAAATCGCGCCGCGCCAGCAGCCAGGCGACGCCGATTCCGATCGGTGTCGAGATCAGCGTGGCAATCACGGCGACCCGTATTGAAAGCAGGATCGCCGTCCATTCCGTCGGAGTGATCTCGAACACGTTCTCAGGTCGTCGGGCTGACCAGGAAGGTGAAGCCATATTTTTCGAGAATGGTCTTCGCCGCCTTTGTCTTCAGGAAGGCGAGATAGTCGGCGGCCTCGGTCTTTGCCGTTGTCGTCGCCGCCACCGGATAGATGATCGCCGGATGCGAATCCGCCGGGAAGGTCGCGATGATCTTGACGCCGGGATCGACCTTGGCGTCGGTTGCATAAACGATGCCGAGCGGCGCCTCGCCGCGCGATACCAGCGTCAATGCGGCGCGGACGCTCTCCGCCATGGCGAATTTCGGTTCCGCCGCGGTCCAGCTGCCGAGCTTCTCCAAGGCGGCCTTGGCGTATTTGCCGACCGGCACCGATTTGACGTCGCCGGTGGCGATCTTGCCATCGCCGGCGAGCTTGGCGAGATCGAAGCCCTGACCGATGGTGACGTTGTCGAGCTTGGAATCTTTTGCCGCGATCAGCACGATGCTGTTGCCGAGCAGATTGACCCGGGTCGGCTCGTTGATGTTCTTCTTGCTGATCGCATAGTCCATCCAGTCGGTATCGGCGGAGACGAGCACATCGGCGGGCGCGCCGTTTTCGATCTGCTTGGCGAGCACCGAGCTCGCGGCATAGCTGGCTGTGATTTTGATGCCGGTCTTTGCGGTGTAGGCGGCGTCGATGTCATCGAGCGCGTTCTTCATCGAGGCTGCGGCGAACACCGTCAGGCTCTTGTCCTGCGCGAGCGCAGGCGAAAGGGTCGATCCCAGCAGGATAGAGAAGGCAGCGAAAATTCCGGCAACGGGACTCATAAGGCGATTCATCTGGCGCTCCATGCGAGTTCGCAGCGCAATGCGCGCGCAAATCAGGCGTTGGTTGGGTGTGGGTGCGACAGGCGGAAGCGCCGTTCCGGCAATCCCTGGGACTTACGATCCGCAGGGATATCGCGAGGCGACAATATCAGGCTGACGATGCGGGTAAAGGCCCCAACGCTATTCGGAGGGCAGCACGGCCAGGCTGATGGCATTGTCCGGCGCGCCGCTGATCTGGATCACGAACGGGCTGGCTGCGAGTTCGTACTTCATGGTCTTGCGGATGCCGTCGCAGTCGGTGGCGCCGCTGAACGCCTTGGGCTTCAGGATATGCCCGTCCTGCACCACATCGACCCAGGCGCCGGACGACAGGCTGATCGTGTAGATGCCGGCTTTCGGCGACGTCTTGAGGGCCGCAAAGCCAGCAAACGTGCCGTCTTTCGGCGCACGCTCGGGCGGCGTCGGAAGGTTGGCAGCAGAAGGCGCCAGCAGGTTGAGCGTGATCGCTGGCGCGGTGATGTCCGCGCCGGAAGCGAGCTTCGGCCGTTCCGGCGCCGTCAATGCGGCGCGCTCGCGGTCGATCGGCCATTTGAATTTGTCGCAGCCGCTTGGCTCGGCTGCCCAGGCGGGCGCTGAGCCGAGCAGGGTCAGCGCGACGATCAGACGCACGCGCATGGTCAATCCACCCCGATCATGACGTCGGAGGCCTTCACCACCACGGTGACCTTGCCGCCGGCCTTGATGGCGAGATCGTCGACCGCTTCGTTGGTAATGGAAGAGGTGACGACCTGGCCGCCGATATCGACGCGGACATGCGATGTGGTCGCGCCCTTCTTCACTTCGAGGACGGTGCCCTTGATCTGGTTGCGTGCACTGATGCGCATGATGATCTCACAGGATGGAGCCGCACGCGACGATGCCGCGCGCCTGCTGACAGGTGCTGAAATATGAAATCGGGACCGTCGTCGCCGTTGGCGTCGTCGTCCGCTTACGGCGTGACGACGCCTTATCCTAGCGCATTTCGCCCTTACAGGAATAGCCGTTCAGCGCGATGCGATCACGGTGCCGTCAGCACTTGCCGGCAAGCCGTGGGCAATTCGGCCAGGGTCATCGGCGGCTTCGGCTTTGGCGGCGTGACCGGCGGTTTCGGATGCAGCACGGCGTCGCTGAACCAGTAGGCGAGATCGCCGGCGCTGCAGCCTTCGCCGTCCGCCGGCGGCGGCTGCGATTCGCACGCGGTGCCGCCCAGCGGGCATTTGATGCGGACATGGAAGTGATAGTCGTGGCCGTACATCGGCCGCACCTTGGACAGCCAGCTGCGGTCGCCCTTGGCCTCGCGGCACAGCGCCTTCTTGATGGCGGCGTTGACGAAGATACGCTCCACGCTCGGTTCCTGCGCCGCGGCGCGGATCACCGACAGATGGCTCGGTGTCCACACGGTCGGATCGATGTCGAGCCGGTCGCGCCGCACCATCATGACAGCCGACATCTCCTCGCGCTCGTTGCGCGACAATTGCTTGTTCGGCATCGGCGTCAGCCAGATATCGGCGTCGAGGCCGACCTGATGGCTGGCATGGCCGGTGATCATCGGGCCGCCGCGCGGTTGCGACATGTCGCCGACCAGCAGGCCGGGCCAGCCAGCGGCCTTGTTCGCTTTCGTCGACAGCCGTTCCAGCAACTCGACCATTTGCGGGTGCGCCCAGTTGCGGTTGCGCGACAGCCGCATCACCTGCCAGGTCGGGCCGTTGATCGGCAGCGCTTCGGCGCCGGCGATGCAGCCCTTGGCATAGAAACCGACCACCTGGGTCGGCGTTCTTGTCGGCAACACCTTGCGGCCGAACAACTCCTTGGCTGCGACATGCGGATCGTTGGGATTGGCCAGCACTGGCAACGGCTTTGGGTCGACGCTCCCCTTGTCCTGCGCCAGCGCATTGGCGGCTGTGACAATTGCGGCGGGCAACAGCAGCAGGGTGAGAATCAGGCGTGGGTTCATGGAGGCCAATGATAGTGGAAATCGCAGCTCATTTCAGCCGCGCGCCGTTAAGGTTTTGATAACCATACCGCCCACTGACGCTTTTTTTTGCGTAGTGGTCTCTGTGCTGTGGATGGCCTCTCGGAGTGGACCATTATCTTAGCGTTTTCAGTGTTTTGCATGCTCCAAGTTAGCAAAAGCGTGGCGCATTAGGAATTGCTTAACGTTGTGAGGCCGGAATTGCCTGTTGCGCAGGCAACTATTGTGCACATGCCCTGATCAACTTCCGGTCAAGCTCGCTCGCTCACGGGAGGGTGATACCGTTTTTTCAGACACTTCTTGCACAACAATCCACGCGCAGAATGCGAGTGGAAGTATCATGCCGAAATTCCGGCCAGCGGCGAAGAAAAAGCTCAAGCCAGCAGCCGCGAATGTTTCGCGGCCCGGGCGCATGATGAAGGCTGCGCCGAAATTGGTGCCGAAGGGCCGCCGGGTTTCGACCGAGATAGGCGAGATCGTGCGCAAGCGCGCGCAGGCCGAGGCCGCCATCGCGGACGCGCGGAAATCCCACGAGCGGCTGCGCGAGGCGATCGACATCCTGCCGCAAGGCATCGTGTTTCTCGATTCCGACGGCCGCTACATCCTCTGGAACAAGAAGTATGCGGAGATCTACAACCGCAGCTCCGATCAATTCGTGGCCGGTGCGCGGCTGCAGGACACCATCCGCGTCGGCGTCGAGCGCGGCGATTATCCGGAAGCGATCGGCCGCGAAGACGAGTGGGTCGCCGAGCGGGTCGCAAAATTGTTTCACCCGGGCGAGCGCCACGAGCAGGTGCTGGCCGATGGCCGCGTCATCCTGATCGACGAACGGCTGACCGAAGACGGCGGCGTGATCGGCCTGCGCGTCGACATCACCGAGCTGAAGCAGCGCGAAGCCTCGTTCCGCTTGCTGTTCGACAGCAACCCGGTGCCGATGATCGTTTGCGCGCTGGATGACGAGCGCGTGCTCAGTGTCAACGACGCCGCCGTGGAGCATTACGGCTACACGCGCGCGGAATTCGAAAAGCTGACGATCCGCCATCTGCAGGCGTTCGAGGCCGAGCCGCCATGGGCCGGCGATCATTCCAGCGACGAGCAGGCGGCGCGAACCTGGAAGCACGTCAAGGCCGATGGCTCGCTGATCGATCTGGCGATCTATTCGCGCAAGCTCTCCTATGGCGATGAGCCGGCGGTGATGCTGGCGTTGATGGACATCACCGAACGCAAGCGTGCCGAAATGCGGCTGGCGTTCATGGCCCATCACGATGGCCTCACCGGCCTGCCGAACCGCAACCTGCTGCGCCAGCGGCTCGATGAAATCCTCGCCCATACCCGGCGCAGCGGCGAAAAGGTCGGGGTACTGTTTGTCGGCCTCGATAATTTCAAGGGCGTCAACGACACGCTTGGCCACGGCATCGGCGACAAGCTGCTGCGCGGCGTAGCGCGACGGCTGCGCTCCTCGCTGCGCGAGGAAGACGCCATCGCGCGGCTCAACTCCGACGAATTCGCCATCCTCCAGACCGGCATCGACCGGCCCGAAGACGTCGTGCTGCTGGCGCGACGGCTGCTCGAGGCGATCGGCGAGCCGTTTCTGCTCGACGGCCATTCCGTCGTCATCGGCGCCAGCATCGGCATCGCCGTGGCGCCGAGCGACGGCGACGACTCCGAACGGCTGCTGAAGAACGCCGACATGGCGCTGTCGCGCGCCAAGAACGATTCCCGCGGCACCTTCAGCTTCTTCGAATCCGGCATGGATGCCCGCGCGCAGAGCCGCCGCAAGATCGAGATCGATCTGCGCGCCGCGATCCAGAGCGACCTGCTGCGGCCCTATTACCAGCCGCTGATCGATCTCAAGAGCGGCCGCATCACCGGCTTCGAGGCGCTGGTGCGCTGGCCGCACCCGGAGCGCGGCATGATCTCGCCAGCAGACTTCATCCCGGTCGCCGAGGACACCGGCCTGATCAACGCGCTCGGTGCGCAGATCCTGCGCCGCGCCTGCATGGAGGCCGCGCAGTGGCCCGACGAGGTCCGCATTGCGGTCAACCTGTCGCCGCTGCAATTCCGCGTCGGCAACCTGCTGTCGGTGGTGATGGATGCGCTGAAGCAATCCGGCCTGCCGGCGAAGCGGCTCGAGCTGGAGATCACCGAAACGCTGCTGTTGGAAAAGAGCAGCCAAGTGCTGGCGACGCTGCATGCGCTGCGCGCTTTGGGCGTGCGGAT
>JAQGKA010000106.1 GCA_028290355.1 Tardiphaga sp.
GCCGGCGCGGCTGATCGGCGAGCACCGGGCGCTGTGCGTGTATTCTTTTGACCACCGCGGCACCCCGGAAAAGCCCGGCCTGGTGCTCGGCCTCGACCGCGGCGGCGCCTGCCGCGGCATCGCCTTCCGGGTCGCCGCGAAGCTGCGCCACGACACCATCGCCTATCTGCGCAGCCGCGAGCAGACCACCCATGTCTATCGCGAGGTGATGCGCTCGGTCTGGCTCGACAACGAAGCCCGCGCCCGGGTCAGCGCGCTGGCCTATGTGGTCGACCGCGGCCATGTGCAATATGCGGGACGGCTGAGCCTGACCGAACAGTTGCATTTCGTGCGGCAAGGCCACGGCCGCTCCGGCGCCAACCGCGATTACGTGCTGTCCACCGTCAAGGCGATCGAGGCCGAAGGTTTTCGCGACGAGCAATTGCATCGACTCGCGGCGATGCTGCATGGCGAAGCGTCGCCCGCCTAACTCTCCTTCGCCGCAGCGTTCGGCACGCGGCCGAACAGCTGCGCCTGTTCCTCGCGGGCGGCGGCGACGATGCGGTTGGTAGCGGCTTCGATGGAGGTGCTGATGGCGGTGATGAATTCCTTGCGGGAGAGGCCTGGCGGCAGCGGATCGAGGAATTCCACCACCAGCGTGCCGGGATAACGCAAGAACGTGCGGCGCGGCCAGAACAGGCCGGAGTTCAGCGCCACGGGAACACAGGGCACGCCGCTGTTGACGTAGATCTGGCCGACGCCGGTCTTGTAGTCCGGCGGGGCATCGACGGGCGTGCGGGTGCCTTCGGGAAAGATGATCAATTGCCGGCCGCTGCGCACTTCCTTCGGCGCCCGCCGCGCCATCTCCATCAGCGAGCGCATGCCGCCGGCGCGATCGACGCCGATCATCTTCGACTTCATCAGGTACCAGCCAAAGAACGGAATCCACGCCAGCTCGCGCTTGTAGATGAACAACGGCGCGTCGAAAAACTGCATCAGCGCGAAGGTTTCCCACATCGACTGATGTTTTGAGGCGACGATCAACGGCCCCGCGGGAATCTTCTCGAGGCCGCGATAGTCCGTCCTAGTGTTGCAGACCACGCGCATCAGCCAGACGCTGCTGCGTGCCCAGGCCTTGGCGACTTCCATGAAGGCGCGCGGCGGCAGCACGAAGGTCGGGATCGCCACCAGGATCCAGAACACCAGCAGCATGTAGAACAGCACGTTGTAGATCAGCGAACGTACGAAAATCGAAACCATGACAATCCGATCAGTTGGCGGAGGCCGTCGCCGGCTTGCGCGGCGGCGCCTCGGTCTGCTGGTCGCTGCCGTCCGGCCTCAGGTCGAGGCCGAGATCCGCCAGCCGCACCCGCACTTCGGCCGCGAGATATTTGGCATATTCCGATAGCAGCAGACGCAGCGTCGGGCCACTGGTCCACCACGGCTCGTCGCGCCATTTGTCGCCGATCACCGAGAACGGAATCAGTTCGATCTCCGGCATCTCGTGCGACAATTCGACGATGGCGCGCGGCATGTGATAATTCGAGGTCACCACGATCAGCGAGCGAAAGCCGCGCTCATGCGCCCAGCGCCTCGTCTCCACGGCATTGCTGCGGGTGTTGACGGCCGAGCGATCGAGATCGACGCAGCAGGCCAGCAGCCGCTGGCTGTCGGGCAGCGTCCGCGAGATGTCGCTAAGCCCATTGGTGGGATGCACGCCGGAAATCAGCAGCCGCTTGCCATAGCCGTTGGCGAGCAATTCCATCGCGTCGGAAACCCGCGACGAGCCGCCGGTGAGTACGACGATGCCGTCGGCATTGCTGGACGGTTTCAGTTCACCGCTACGCAATTGCGATAGGAAGCCGACGAAGCCGATCGCGCCGAACAAGAATCCGAGCGCAAACGCCACCACGATCGCCGCGCGCACCATGCCGCGGTGCCGCCGCGGCCTTGCGGCTGCCGGCATACCGGTCGGGCTCTGGTCGGTCGGCGAAATCATCGTAGCGTCGCGTGATCCTTTGGTGCCAAGTTGGTGAGCCAAGTCTGAAGGTGCAAAGTCTGGTGGTGCGAAGTCTAGATATTTTCAGCCTTGTTGGCGATGCCAGCCCCGCCGGGGTTCAAACGCGTGAACATTGCGGCACAGGCGTTGCGCATCAGTCGATGTCGTTCAGCGTCGAGAACAGGGTACGCCGCGAAGCCCAGGCGGTGATCGCCGCGATCAGCACGGCCTGCACCGCCAGCACGAGATAGCCTGACGGCCGCAGCGAGAAGGTGCCCAGCAGGGCCGCGAACTGGTCGCCCACCGGGGTGCCGGAAAACCAGCTGGCGATGGATTCCGAAAAGCCGAAGGCCAGCATCGCGGCGCCGCCGCCGATGATGCCGCCCTGCAAGCCCAGGCGCAAAAAATGCCGGAAGAAGCGGTTGGCAATGTAGCGGTCGCCGGCGCCGACGAAATGCAACACCTCGACGATCGGCCGGTTCGCCGCCATCGCGCCGCGGGTGGCGAAGGAAACCGAAATGATGGTCGCAATGATGACAAGCGCCAGGATGCCGAGGCCGGCAAAGACGGTGGCCCCGGTCATCGAGCGCATCCGCTCGATCCAGGCGCGGTGATCGTC
>JAQGKA010000134.1 GCA_028290355.1 Tardiphaga sp.
TGTTCACCAATGCCGGCATGGTGCAGTTCAAGAACGTCTTCACCGGGCTGGAGAAGCGGCCCTACCAGCGCGCCACCACCTCGCAGAAATGCGTCCGCGCCGGCGGCAAGCACAACGACCTCGACAATGTCGGCTATACCGCGCGGCATCACACCTTCTTCGAGATGCTCGGCAATTTCTCGTTCGGCGATTACTTCAAGGAACGCGCCATCGAGCTCGCCTGGAACCTGATCACCAAGGAATATGGCCTGGCCAAGGACCGGCTGCTGGTGACGGTGTATTCCGAGGACGACGAAGCGTTCAATCTGTGGAAGAAGATCGGGCTGCCGGATTCGAAGATCATCCGGATCCCGACCTCGGACAATTTCTGGCAGATGGGCGACACCGGCCCGTGCGGCCCGTGTTCGGAAATCTTCTTCGACCATGGCGACAAGATTCCCGGCGGCCCTCCCGGCTCGCCCGATGAAGACGGCGACCGCTTCATCGAGATCTGGAATCTGGTGTTCATGCAGTTCGACCAACTGGCGCCGGGCAACCGGATCTCGCTGCCGAAGCCGTCGATCGACACCGGCATGGGGCTGGAGCGCATCGCCGCGGTGCTGCAGGGCAAGCACGACAATTACGATATCGACCTGTTCGTCGCGCTGATCCGCGCCATCGCCGAACTCACCGGCGCCGATCCGCACGGACCCATGAAGGCGTCGCTGCGCGTCATCGCCGACCATCTGCGCGCGTCATCATTCCTGATCGCCGATGGCGTGCTGCCGTCGAATGAAGGCCGCGGCTATGTGCTGCGCCGGATCATGCGCCGCGCCATGCGGCACGGCCAGCTGCTCGGCGCCAAGGAGCCGCTGATGTGGCGGCTGGTATGGGCGCTGGTGCGCGAGATGGGCCAGGCTTATCCCGAACTGGTGCGCGCGGAATCGCTCATCGAAGAGACGCTGCGCCTCGAAGAAACCCGCTTCCGCAAGACGCTCGATCGCGGCCTGACGATTCTGGACGACAAGAGCGCGTCGCTGAAGAAGGGCGACATGTTCGACGGCGAGACCGCCTTCACGCTGTACGACACCTATGGTTTTCCGCTCGACCTCACCCAGGACGCGCTGCGCAACCGCGGTATTTCTGTCGATATCGCCTCCTTCACCGACGCCATGGAAAAGCAGAAGGCCAAGGCGCGTGCGGCGTGGTCGGGCTCCGGCGACACCGCGACGGAGAACGTCTGGTTCGGGCTGCGTGAAACGCTCGGCGCGACTGAATTCCTGGGCTACGAGACCGAAACCGCCGAAGGCGTGGTCGGCGCACTCGTCAAGGACGGCGCGGAAGTCGACAGCCTGAATACCGGCGAGACCGGTGCCGTCGTGCTGAACCAGACGCCGTTCTATGCGGAGTCCGGCGGCCAGGTCGGCGACATCGGCGTGATGGCCGGCGAGGGCGTGGTGTTCCACGTCACGGATACGCAGAAGCGCGCCGGAGATCTGTTCGTGCATATCGGCACCGTCGAGCGTGGCACATTGAAGACCGGCACCGCTCTGCTGCTGGAAGTCGATCACGCCCGCCGCTCGTCGATCCGCGCCAATCACTCCGGCACCCATCTGCTGCACGAGGCGCTGCGCCAGGTGCTCGGCGATCACATCGCCCAGCGTGGCTCGCTGGTGGCGCCGGATCGGCTGCGCTTCGACTTCGTGCATCAGAAGTCCATCACCGCCGACGAGTTGCGCCGCGTCGAGGACATCGCCAACAACATCGTGCTGGAGAACGACGAAGTCACCACGCGGCTGATGGGCGTCGATGACGCGCGCGACGCTGGCGCCCGCGCGCTGTTCGGCGAGAAATACGGCGACGAGGTCCGCGTCGTGTCCATGGGCAAGACGGCGCGCGAGAGCGGTAGCAACGCGCTCGGCTGGTCGGTCGAACTGTGCGGCGGCACGCATGTGCGGCGCACCGGCGACATCGGCATGATCTCGATCACCGGCGAAAGCGCGGTGTCGTCCGGCGTGCGCCGCATCGAGGCGCTGACCGGCAATCATGCCCGGCACCACGCCAACGATACCATCCAGCTCGCCAAGACCGCAGCCGGCGAATTGCGCACCACCCTCGACGAGATGCCGGCGCGCATCGCAGCCCTGATGGAAGAGCGCAAGCGGCTGGAACGCGATCTCTCGGAGGCGCGCAAGCGTCTGGCGATGGGCGGCGGCGCCGCGGCGGGTGCGGCTGACGCCGGCGCCAGTGGCGTGCGTGAAGTTAGCGGCGTCAAGCTGATGGCGCGGGCGGTGGAAGGCATCGAGATGAAGGATCTCAAGAGCCTTGCCGATGACGGCAAGAAGCAGCTGGGCTCCGGCGTCGTCGCCATCGTCGGCATCAGTGCCGACGGCAAGGCCGGCGTCGTGGTCGGCGTGACAGCGGATCTCGTCGCGCGCTTCAACGCGGTGGACCTGGTGAAGATCGCCTCCGAAACCCTCGGCGGCAAAGGCGGCGGCGGTCGGCCGGACATGGCGCAGGCCGGCGGGCCCGACGGCACCAAGGCCGATGCCGCGCTCGCCGCGATCGAAAAGGCGATGGGCGGGGTCTAAGCCGCTCGCTCAGCCCTTGCGCAGAAACACGTAGTCGGCCGAATACGGCTTGCTCTGCAACGCGCCGGCGCTGGAGCAGGCGCCGCTGAGGATGCCGCCGGCAGTGTTGATCCGCTGCACGGTGGTCACGCCGCTCAAAATGCCGCTGCCGCGATGCGACGCGGCCTCGAGTCGAAGCCAGGGAATATCCTTGGCTGTGGTGCCCGGTACGTTACCGGTGACCTTGCCGACGACCGCGCTGCCGTCGCTGTATTCCCAGTTCGGTCCGGCGTAGTGGCGGCCGACGGTCTTTCCATCGGCGATCAGCGTGGCGATCGGTTCCCGGAACGCCCAGGCGAGATTGCCCGCCGCGTCGGCCTTGCACTCATAGACCTGCGCGCCTTCGGCATGCAGCCTGGCGATTTGCGGCTCACCCGGAGCTGCAATCGCATCCGGAACTTGCGCTGACGCTGAGGACACGGCAGCGATGCCGCTGAGCGACAGCGCCATTATCGTGTTCGCTATCTGGCGTGTAAAAATGCTGGTCATGCTGAACCCTCGCGCGTTGTTCCAGATGGTCTGCTGCTTATCTTACTCCGCCCCGATTGTCCGCCGCAGAAACGCAAAGCCCAGTGCCTGGCTCTGCGCCTGCTTCGTGTTGTCCACCGCGCCGGAGTGGCCGCCGGCGACGGTCTCGTTGAACCACACGGGATAGCCGAGTTCCTCCAGCCGCGCCGCCATCTTGCGGGCGTGGCCGGGATGGACGCGGTCGTCGGTGCGGTTGGTGGTGATGAAGATCGGCGGATATTTTTGGCCCGCCGCCGTCAGATGATATGGCGAGAACTTCTGGATGAACGCCCACTCGTCGGGAATTTCCGGATCGCCATATTCCGCGATCCAGCTCTGCCCCGCGAGCAGCTTGGTGTAGCGCGCCATGTCGAGCAGGGGCACGCTGCACCACACCGCGCCGAACAATTCCGGATAGCGCGTCAGCATGTTGCCGACCAGCAGGCCGCCGTTGCTGCCGCCATGGCAGGCCAGCTTTGACGCCGTCGTAACGCCGCTCGCCGCAAGATCGCGAGCGACACTGGCAAAATCGTCATGAGCCACGTGTTTGGTGATCTTGCGCGAGGCGAGATGCCACGCCGGGCCGAATTCGCCGCCACCGCGGATGTTCGCCAGTGCATAGAGATTGCCCTGTTCGAGCCACAGCCGGCCGGTGGCGCCCATATAGGACGGCGTCAGCGACACCTCGAAGCCGCCATAGCCATAGAGGATCGTCGGCCGTGGCGCGCCACCCGCGGCGAGATTTTTGCCGATCAGGAAGTACGGAATCTTTGTGCCGTCAGCGGCGATAGCGTGACACTGCTTCACCTCGATGCCATCGGCCTTGAACGAACTCGGCGCGTGCTTCAACGCCTCCAGCGCGCCGGCGCCATGCCACAGCGCCGTCGTCGTCGGCCGGTCGAAGCCGGTGACGGTCAGCAGAACATCCTCGCCGAGATCGGCATCGTCCTCGCCGCCGAAGGCGGATGCGCTGATCGAGGCATTGTCCGGCAGATCCGGAAGCGCGGTCT